>JBCCSR010000867.1:0-3255 GCA_039199865.1 Bacteroidota bacterium | reverse complement strand
TTGGTGGCCTCTTGGCTCAATTCGTAGGAATCGAAGTCAAAGAAAAACTGAATGCGTTTTTCTTTTAGTGGAATGCCTTTGGCGACCAGTTCAGGTCGGGCTTTTTGAATAGGTTGGAGCTGAAACGCCAATTCAATGGGCTTTTTGTGATTTCCGGAGGCTAGAAATTGGGCATCCATAAAATATTCGTATCCTTTTTCATTGATTTGAAAAGAATAGCCTTTATCCCCTGATAGACAAAGAAAGAACCAGCCTTCTTCATTGGTTTGTAAACTCGTTTTCTGTTCTTTTCTGGTGATCTTAACGGTACACTCTACAGGTTCTCCAGTCACGGCGTCCACAACGGTACCGGATACTTGCACAATAGGATTGGGGCGAAATTGTTCGGGAAGCTCCACTTTGTAGATGTCCAAACCTCCCTTTCCTCCAGGACGAGCGGAAGAGAAATAAGCAGTTTTCCCATCTGCTTGGACATAAATGCCCATTTCCTTTGCTGGAGAGTTGAACGGATGATCCATGTTTTGTGCTTTTGACCAAGTTTGTCCATCGTATCTGGCCATAAACAAATCACCATCTCCCTGTCCGGGATGTCCAGTTGAGGAAAAATAAAGGGTATGTCCATCATTCGAAATGTAGGGGGCTTCTTCATCTCCGGGACTATTGATGGATGGACCAGGATTGATTGGCGTTCCCCATTGTCCTTTTGTATTGAGGTAACTCACCCAAATATCAGCGCCACCCAGTCCACCATCTCGGGTGCTGCTAAAATACATAGCTGTACCATCACAGGTAATGGAAGGCTGTGAATCCCAAAATCTGGAATTCAGGGTTCCATCCAAGCGATTGACCGACTCGATCTGTCCATCATGTAGATTGGCCTGATAAATATCGCAACCTCCTTCGGTGTCTGCTCGCATACAACCCGCAAAGTAGAAAGCGCGGCCGTGTGCCTCAAACTTTGCCATTCCTTCATTTTTATCGGTGTTGAGCTGTTGACCAAAAGGTTTACCTTTATTCCAATCAATACCTTCGAAGCGACTGATGTAAATATTTTGATCTTCATTCCTCTCGGTACGGGTATACACCAAATGTTCGCCATCACTGGTAATGGTCGGCAGATAATCGTCGTTGGCGGAGTTGATGTTATTCCCCATGTTTTCTGGGGCAATAGATGGGTCAGCAGTGGGCAGTTGTTTTAAATACGCACAATTTTGGAGTCGCTCTGGTAGTAGCAAATCGTATGCTACTTCCAGCCCAGATTCTTTTTGCTTGTTGGCATATCCCGTGTGTTTGAGATCCATGTATTTTTGAAAAAACTCCATACCTTTTTCGCTGTCTCCTTGTTTGAAATGCGCTTCTCCACATTCAAAAAAGGCAGCACGCGAGAGTTTGTCGTCCAATTCGAAAGATTTGTTAAAGGCGTCAATTGCTGGACCATACTCTTCTAGCTCGAGGCAGACCATTCCCAATTCTCGGTAGGCCACCGCAAAATCGTCTTTCACTTTTATGGTATGTTGCAATTGTTTTTTCGCCTTCTTGAGTTGCCCTTTATTGATCAAACTCTGGGCATAGCGCAATGATTTTTTGGCATTTTTCGTCTCCATAAATGCCGCGTCCGTTTGTGCAAACATCCACAGTGGCAAAAGGAGTAGGATGGATAGTAGTAGGTTTTTCATCGGTTATAGAATATTCATTTTTTCCGCGATTATAAACGTCGGGGAGCGTCCAATTTAGGGAGGGAAAATAAGTGCTTTAGTATTGGTTTTAAAGGGAGGGAAGGGCCAAAGCCAGTTGTACAACTGCAATAATGCTGCCGTTTTTACCAACCATTGGAATGCATTCGACTGAAAATGATGGTGTAGCATATGTGTTAAGGGATGCAATCATTGGCACCTAAATTCTGGTACTTTTCGAATGACTTGCCAAAAATAACAATAATTTTATCCCTAATCAAAAGGAATGTCGGCAGCGGGGTTGGCTTTTTTTCGTCCTTTGGACTTCGCCGGACTATCGCTTGATTCCTTGGCCAATTCCAATGATTCGTCGTAGCTTTTTGTCTTTTGAAAACGAACGGCCAAGCGGTAGTTTTTACCCACCCGACTGACGAGCGGCCCCAGCATCATCTGCATCAGTTCATTCGCCTGGTTTTTCGCTTTTTTCATGATGTCACTTTCCAGAGCCTCTCTTCTGAATTCAGATCTTAGAATATTAAAATTACGGTTAAAATCTTCAGTATCCACTTCACGTAACCAACCGATATCGAGTTTGTCTACCTTGGGATAAACTTCATGAGAAAGAATCTGGGGTTGCGGTAGCTGGACGGTGACGACTCTCTTTTTTTCATCGAGCTTGAGCTCAAAGAATTTGTCTAACTTGAAACCAACCTTTAAAAGGCTGATGGCCGAAACTTCGATATCCGTTGAAGAAACCGAAATGCCCCAGATTTTGGTTTGCATTTGTTTGCTGATGCCTTTTTTGTCTCGCAGCTCCATGGTGGCCAATTCGGCAATGACCCTTTCCACCTTTTCTTCCATCAACCCTTTGGCCCGACTAAAGTCAGCTACCGCCGCACGATCTTGTAGTCGTTTGATCAGGGGCCTCAAGGCCTCCGTCATGGCAATGCCGCAGGGGGTATCGACCTTCCTGCCTTTGGCCATAAACTGACCATTGGTGGAGTCAAGTAGGGTCATAATGACATGGTTGACTAAAAAACAACTGTATTTTGAGGCGACCTCATTGAGTACTGCTACGGCACTGGTTTGCTCGTTATTGTACCAGGCCTCGTACAGATTAGAACTGGTATCGCGAATGGCAATAAAATCATTGAAGTACATCTGCTTGAGGTAAGCATGATGCTTGTCGTATTCTTCCTCGATGTGTATCTTAAGGCTGTCGGCCAAATCCATTCTGCTGGCCACGTGATGCAATAGGGAAAGGTTAAAATTGTATATCAAGTCATTGAATTCTCGCCGATAGCGGTGGGGATTGGCCAGCACCGCAAGTGCCATCTCTTCATCGACTTCATAGTTGAAATCTGAAGGGACATAACTGATTTGCATTTCTTTGGGGATCGCGGTGTAATCACTAATATTGTTTTGATAGTAATTGTAGAAAAACCATCCTCCAATACTGATGATGGTGGTATACACGATCAATTTCCCCAGGTTTAAACTACTGGTATTGGTTGCTTCAGAATTCGACATATTTCAATGCTTTTATTATTGAGTCATTGCGCACGGACGGTGATGGTATTGC
>JBCCSR010000866.1:0-3261 GCA_039199865.1 Bacteroidota bacterium | reverse complement strand
AACTTTGGCAAATACCTCTTGGAGAGCAAGGGTATCCCAATTACAGGCAATATGGATCTCAGAAGGCTGCTGAGCCTTTCCCGGTTGGAGCATTGTACAAAAGAAAAGGAACAAGAAGAACTTGCCAAGTTGATGTTTTGACCTCATCATCTGATTGAAGTTGTGCAAGGAGCAATTGGAGTTCAAAATAAAATCTTTGGTGGATACTTATTTGGGTTTGACTAAATAAGATTTCTTGTCCAATTTTTCAAAGCGATAATCTGTTATGGTACTGATGTCTTTCAAGACCTCGGGCAAAAGATCCCGTTTGGTGTTGAGTCGATAGACCAGTAAACTTTCTATTGTTGCGCCCTTTTCGATCGTAAAACGAACCTTGTAAACTTCAGTTAGTTTTTTGATTACGGTATGGATATCATCGCCATCAAAGTAGATGATGTGGTCCTTCCATGCATAAGGATGATCCGCTGCAAAGTCATTTTTTTGAAAAATACTTTGTGCTTTGTTAAAGGTCATTTGTTCTCCGGGCAATAGACTATCTACCTCAATGACAACTCCTTGTTGAGAAAGCTGATCAATGGCCACTTTGCCTTCTTTTAGGGCCACCTGGATGACCGTATCTTGAGGATAGGCTTGAATATTAAAGGCGGTCCCCAAGACCCGCGTTTGCAGGGTTCCGGTTTGAGCAATAAAGGGACGCTGGGGATTCTTGGCCACTTCAAAAAAAGCTTCTCCTTCGAGTTTCACCCATCGCAGATCATTAGGAAAAGGGGCTTGGTATTCAATTTTGGTATCGGTATTGAGCCAAATTGTGGTGCCATCACTGAGGACAATTTCCTGAGGTTGCATGCTTTGGTTGTGCACCAGCTGCCATTGTGGAACGGTAGCTTGTTGGAAATAGACCCAGCCCAGTCCGAAGAGGAGCAATGCAACGGCGGCAGCGGCAGTGATGCGGTATCCAATCCGTTTCAATAGTGGAAGCCGAGCGAGTCCTGGGGTCGTCGCTTGTCCTTGAATGGATGTTTCTAGCCGCTTCCACATCTGCTGACTTGGCACATGAGTAGTAGCCTTCACTTCAAATGTATCCCAGTCTTCATCAAGGTAGCTTTCCAAGTCCTGATTGCCTTTTTGCTTTAACAGCGACTGTAACTGCTGGAGCTCCTCGGCGGTATAATTTCCATTTCGATATTTTTCTAAGAGCTTTTTAAGCATCACTAGAGATTTATTTTGAAGAGAGTGGATGACTATCTCAAGGGTAAACCCTTCGCGAATCGAATACCACTACTCGGCGCTCATTTTTTTAAATAAAAAACAAAAAAAAGGAGAGTTGCTCTCGCAAAAACTGACGTGCCTTGACGATGTGCACTTCAACGGTATTTTTTGAAATGGATAGTTTTTCGGCGATCTCTTTATAGGTCAAGCCCTCTTCCCGGCTCAGTTTGAAGATTTCCCGACGCCGCGGCGGGAGGGCTTCGATGGCGGCTTTCAATTGGGTGATTTGCTCCTGTAAATGTTCGTTTTCGGGTGCATCCTGCTGGAAGAAATCTGCTATCAATAATTTTTCTTCTTCCTGAATGGTTTTGCGATAATAGTCTGCCAATTCATTGCGGAGAATGGTGTACAGAAGGGCCTCAAAATTTTCTTCTACCCGATAGCGCGCTCGATTTTGCCAAATTTTCAGGAAGGTATCATGCACCAAATCTTCGGCCACATCGGAAATTTTGACATGCCTGAGGGCAAAAGCCCAGATCTTGCGATGGTATTGTTGGTCTATTTGTTTGAAAACCGCCTGGTTGATTTCGGGAGTATTGGGCATATTGACCAAAAAGTCTTAATCCATTAATGAGCACAATTTAGCAAATTAATTACTAATGGCGTACGCGTTTTGAGTTGGAATATCGTAAAAGTGATTCCAATCAAGTTTCCAAAGGTGATCTTTAGTCCACTCACCACCTAATGACTGCCCGCAAAAATTTTGTTCGACTTGAGCAAAAGAGTATGTTCAAAGTACTATCTCATATTTTTCAACTCAATAAAATCCATGTCCGTAAAATCCTGGTTTTCTCCAGCCATTGCCCAAATGAAGGAATAACTAGCCGTCCCCGAGCCAGCATGGATGGACCAAGGGGGAGAAATAATGGCTTGATTGTTTTGTACCCAAAGGTGGCGCGTTTCAACGGGTTGCCCCATAAAATGCATCACGCCCTGATCTTTAGGTACCTCAAAATAAAAATAAGCCTCACTCCGGCGATCGTGCGTATGTGCGGGCATGGTATTCCAAACACTTCCCTCGGCAAGCACCGTTAGTCCCATGACCACCTGACAGCTTTTGATTCCTTCTCCGTGAATGTATTTATAAATGGTTCGCTCATTAGAAGTCTTGGGCGAACCGAGTTGAACGGGTAGGGCGTCCTCTTTGGTGTACAAGGTATTGGGATAGCTTTGATGTGCGGGTGCCGAAAAAATGAAAAATTGGGCCAATGTCTTTTTACTCGCAGATTTGAAATTGACCTTTTTTGTGCCTCTTCCCAGATAAAGACAGCTCAGCTGATCTAAGGCATAGGTTTTTCCATCGGCAGTGATGCTGCCTTGTCCTCCAACATTGATGATTCCCATTTCTCTTCGCTCCAAGAAAAAGTCACTCCTCAGTTCATCGTAATTTCCCAGTTTGAGTGCTCGACTTCCTGGCACTACTCCCCCGATGACCATTCGATCGTAGTGACTGTAGACAAAATTGGCTTTGCCATTGGTCAATAATTTTTCGACTAAAAAATTGCTGCGAAGTTCCGTTGTGTTCATTCGCTCCACTTCCCTCGGGGAGGATTCATATCTTTGTTCCATGTTTTTTTATTTTTAGTAAAATGAAAATGTATTGTTTCTGCTAAGTCATCATCTTCCCATCCAACCACCATCCACTACCAAAATTTCTCCACTCACGTAATTCGCGGCCTCAGAAGCCAAGAATACTGCTGGCCCTTTGAAGTCGTCGGGGTGTCCCCATCGCCCACTGGGTATTCTAGCCAAGATCGCTTGATTTCTTTCGGGATTTTCTTGCAAGGCTTTGGTATTGTCCGTAGCGATGTAACCGGGAGCAATGGCATTGACACAAACACCTTTGCCCGCCCACTCATTGGATAAGGCTTTGACCAAACTCCCAATGGCCCCTTTGCTTGCGGCGTAACCAGGAACGGTGATTCCCCCTTGAAAAGTAAGGAGTGAAGCAGTAAAAATTATGTTGGAAAGGGGGAAGGGGAAAATCATTTT
>JBCCSR010000865.1:0-3262 GCA_039199865.1 Bacteroidota bacterium | reverse complement strand
ATTTGGAAATACTACCAAATAGCACCAAATCGTCCAAAGTCCCCATCAGTCCTTGCAAGCCCTGTAGGGAGCCAATATTGTCATTGCCGATAATTTCGAGATTTTGCCCGATGGTCTCCAATTGTTCAAGCCCAAAAAAATCAGTAAGGGCATCGTTTTGTGAAAACAAAAGCGTTCCACCCACGTATTGCAATTGGTTGAGTCCTTGTAGAGAAGTGAGATTGGTACATCCATCAATGGTTAAGTTCCCAGTAATGGCAACCAAGCCATTCAAAGGGGACAGATCAGTGATGTCTTCTCCCATCAATTCGAGATTACCAAACAAAGTATCACAGGGAATCCAAGCGTCCAATTGTGCTTGCGAATCAAAGGTTACATCGCCGTTACAGGCCGGAAAACCACAGAAGGATAACACCGCATTTTCAGAAGCACAATCTGCTAGGTTATCTGTAATCAATACCTGACTATTGGGATCATCTAAGACTTGAGCAACGCCACAACAATCATTAAGTAAGGGATTATTCGCAATGGTCAATACCGCTACGCTCGTCAGATTGCTCAAAGCACTGATATCGGTCAACACATCATTGATGGGGATGACCAACAATTCGATGGCTCCGCTAATGCCCTGCAAGCCGTCCAAGTTTTCCAAACTGTTCATACCAATGATCCGAATCTCCCTCGTGTAGGGAATATGCTGCAAACCAGTGATGCTGGTCATTCCCTCATTGAATTCCAAAGTAATAAAATTGCCGACGGTATCCACGACACTCAACAAAGGATCTACATTCGTTAGCATTGGATTCCTGGCAATGTAAATACTATTAAAAATTTCACTAAAGGAAGGCCCCGTAAAGTCTGTGAGCATGGGATTATCAAAAACAACATAGGTACCGACGCTTCCCGTTAGAGTGCTCAAACCAGTAAAATTGACGAGTAAATCATTTTGTACGATATTGAAAGATTCATTGACGGTAGTCAAATTGTCTAGTCCGATCAGATTGGGAATCAGATCACAATTCACAATAGCTAAAGTCTTTCCCACCGTGGTCAAATTTTCCAGGCCTGCCAAACTCGTTATCCCCGTATTGACGATGTTAATGGATCCCGTTACCATTTGCAAATTGCTCATTGGACTTAAATCCGTAATGTCTGCTCCATCAATAAAAATACTGCCAAAAAGAGTAGTACAATCGGGGAAAGCATCCATCTCTGATTGGCTAGAAATATTGATGGGACCATTACACCCCTCTAAACCACAATCCTCAAGGATCTCTTCCAAACTATTGCATCCAGGAAGATTGTTTTGTATCGTAAGATTGGAAGGAATAGAAGAGAAGTTGGTAAACAAGGGAAAAGCACCACAGCAAGTGGCCAACTGAGGATTATCCGCCAAAACAAAACTGTTGTTGACACCAAGATTACTGAGACCATCAACGTTGACTAGGGCCGCATTGCTGGCAATCACCAAATTTAAAATGGCATTCGTCATGTGACTCAGCGGGTCAATATTGGTGATATTGAGGTTGACCAAAGTCAGACGAGTACCCACCCGGATAGCAGAAAGGCCATTGATTTGTTCCAACTTTGGATTGGATTCTAAAAGGACCTCCGAACAAAATTGATCAATATTGGCCAAGCCGTCAATCGTTCTCAACTCGGGGTTCAAGAGAATTTGGATGGAGCTGCCTACCCTACTAATGCCTTGCAAAGCATCAATGTTGAGCAGTAAATCATTTTGTAAGATGTTCAATTCGATTAAGTCCGACTGAACCCCATCAAGACCGCTCAAATCGCTGAGACCATCGTTTTCAATGATGAATAGGGAATTGCCGACAGTGGTTAGGCTAACCAAAGAAGTGAGCTGACTGAGTACAGGATTGTTGGCAATGACCAAATTGATTCCAATCTTTTGGAGGTTTTCTAGGCCATTTAAGTTCGTCAGCAATGGATTGTCGCTAATCGAAAAATCCCCTGTAACTTCAGTCAAACTACTGAGATTCGACAAATCTAAGATGTCATTGCCCGAGATGCGCAAATCTCCCTCATGAATGCCATCGACCGGATTGAACGCATCAACTGCTGACTGAGTAGCTAAGACCAAATCTGCCGCCAGTAGAGCGGGATTGTTCAAAAGGAAAAGTCCGAGCAAAAGAAAAGGAAAACAAAGAGAGTGGAAGTCAAAGTTCTTTAATTTATTCATAGTTCTTCTTTTTTGAATAGCATATTTTAAAAAAGGCACAGTGGAAAATGTGCTGTGGTTTTGATCCTCAGCAATCAATGCAGGACGGCAGAGATGGGTTGCCGCAAGTGCAGCGCCTAGATAGTACAGTGAGACACTATTTTTGGGAAAAGGTGTAGAGGAGCCTAGATTGAAGTACCCGATAAAGATAATCAAATTAAGCTAAAAACAAGGATGGATAGATGAACAGGAGTTAAAATAACCTTTTTGGGGTATTCCTGGCAGACATTTAGAACGCCAGGAACTCATCGATTTGGCGATCAATCGCCGCTTGCGTTCCCTCATCTGTCAGCGATCGATTCTCGTCCAACAATTGTTTGATACTGGAAATGGGCAACTTATTGGGCAAGACATGGGTACCGACGTGATGCAAGACGCCCGTGAGGTGATCCATTCCACGTAGATTGCCCGCTCTTCCACTGGCAATTCCGACTAAAGCTGCTTTTTTTCCAAAAAAAGTTTCCCGATACATTCGAATAGAACAGGCGTCTAAAAACAGTTTTAAAATACCCGGAAAACTACCATTGTATTCGGGGACGACAAAAACAAATTTGTTGGCAGGCAAGATGAATTCATCCTGAATTTTGGCCACTCCCTTCGACTGACTTTCGGGATGATACATGTCGAGATGAACAATATCCGTAGGCAAGTCTGTCAAATCAAGTAAATGTACTGCTTCTTCCGTTTTGGATTGGATGCGTTGAAAGTAATATTCAGCAAAAGCATAAGTTGCGTTTCCTTTACGGTTGGAAGAAGAAATGATCGTTATCATAGTAGAGGTTTTTTAAATACGTGTGTTGGTTAGCTTAAATTCAATCATCAACAGAGGTCTAAGGTTGAATCGGTAATATAGTAATTTGTTGGTCATGGCAGAGAATTCTTGATTCGAAATTATCCCCAGTGGTAGAGAATTCCTACTTTTGCAGCATGGTCGATATTGGACCCAAAAATCATTTGTTTTTTAACTGGCCAATCAACGAAGATGCTTTCCTTTTCCGGAAATAATGGTATCTATCCTTT
>JBCCSR010000864.1:0-3263 GCA_039199865.1 Bacteroidota bacterium | reverse complement strand
CTTTTAATTATTCTCTCATAAGTCTAAGTAAAGTCTTCTTTCCTTGAGGGCTTTACTTTTTTGTGTCCTTCCCTTTCCCTTCTTTCTCCACTTCTTTCAATCGATCGATTACCTTATTGTAGAGCTCTTTGGTCAACTCCGGATATTCCCGTAAAATAGCAACGTCCTTGAAAAAAGCATCTCGGTTGATTTCGTGAATGGTAAAAATTTGTTCGTAATACAAATTGGCAACACTATCTTTTTGCCCTTCGATGACGGGCTGAATCGCAGCCTCCGCTACGTAGATATCAAATAAAACATCAATCAAGGTTTCCTCCGCAATATGCAATGGAGGCGGCGGATCTTTCTGACAACCCATCAAAACCAAGAAGAGAAGAAATAAACCAATAAGATGAAATTGTCTCATTAAAAATAATGTTTGGGATAATAAAAGGCCGTCATCCGAGCCGTATCCGGGTTAAAAAGAGGCCATTCCTTTTCTTCCATCTCCACTTTGACAATACCACAAGTAGGAACGTTGGGCAGGTAATCGTCAGAAAACATATTAGCTAAACTAGTAAACGTCGGATTGTGCCCAAAGATTAAGACCTTTTGAAGATGAGCAGGCAAAGTATGGAGAATATTCAAAATACTTTGGGGATAAGCCTCATAAATGTCATGCCGTACAACAATAGAAGCCTTATCGATCTGCATAGCATCCGCAAAATAAGTGGCGGTAGTGTAGGCTCGATTTGCAGGACTAGAAAGAATCTGGTCGACGATAATTCCACGGCTTCGTAACATTTGTGCCATAAAAGGGGCATCCCTTAAACCTCGCTTGTTCAAAGGACGTTCTATATCACGTAAAGAGGAGTCTGCCCAACTCGATTTGGCATGTCGAATAAAGAATACAGTTTTCATAACGAACAAGATAAGGATTGTTGAGCAACTTGGGAAGAAGGACTAAAAAAAAGCAGTGAAATCCAGCATATCATCAGGGAACTTATTACCTTTAAAAGTTAGGGCATTCCAGGACAGAAAAATCATTTTGTACAAAAAATAAGCGATTGAATTTTTTACTCAAGGATTTGGAATTTCACATCGATGATCATTACCTCGAATTGGCAGAACAGCTCATTCAAGACCAGATGATCTCCGAACCCATTGAACTTGAAAGAAATCTTTGGGTCCTTCACACCCTTGGAGCGCCAATGTACGAAATCGAAATTCAGATTAGTCCCTCCAAAGTAAAAGCCTACACCTGTGATTGCGACGAGTTTAGAAAATATGGTATGTGTGAGCACGTGGCTGCGGGACTTTTACTGGTTCGAGAAAAACAGAAAAGCAAAGCGGCCAAGAAAAAAATTAAGAAAAAAGTAAAGAGTGGCCCCAAAAAGCTAACCACTGCTACCATCCTCGACCATGTGAGTCTGGAAGAACTCAAAGAGTTTGTAAAATCTTATGCCAAAGAAAATAAGGGATTTTCCATTGCTTTGAAAACTCGATTTGCACCCAATATTTCGCTTCCCAATAATTTGGAAAAATATGCTCATCTGCTCGACAGTACCATCAATTCCATCAAAAGACAGGCCTTGCGTTTTAGCAAAAAGGCCAGTGCCCCCATTTTAAAAGTAAGCGAAGAAATTTTGCTGCACGCCGAAGATGGGTTGCTCACGCAAAATTACGCAGAATCTTTTGCCATTTGTCAATCTCTCTTTACAAAGGTGTTGCCGCTCATTCCCAAGGCAGAAGACAAAAGTGATTTCAACGGGATCATCCAACAAAATTTTAATTTGCTCAAAAAATTGACGGCCCAAGCCTTGGCGCCACAGTTACAGGAAAAGCTGTGGGAATATTTGAGTGAGGCCGCCTTTTCGCCAACCAGTCGTCTGGCCGGATTTGATCAACCTTTTTTGGAACAGATGCTGGCTTACACTACCGATAAACCCGATTGGTCGGCAGAGGCAGAAGCATTGGTGGATCAAGCACTCGACGACCCGCAACTGGGTGATCATTATCGCATCCATTTGCTCCTGGCCCGGATGAATCTACTAGATCGGCACCAAAAGACAGACTTATTGCAAGCCATTATTCAAAACAACTTGTCCAAACCTGAAGTCCTACAACTGGCCCTACAAAAATCAGTGGAAACCAAAGATTGGAAACGGAGCAAACAACTGGCCGAAATAGGCCTGGAGGGACCGGATGAAAATAAGGCCTTCGAAGAAGTGCTATTGAAGGTGGCCGTCGAAACCAAGGATCGCAGAGCCATCAAAAAATGGGCCTACAGTCGTTTCCTGGCCGATTACGATTTTCAATACGTTCAAATCCTAAAAGAACAATTTGCGAGGTCTTGGGAAAAAGTTCGGGCAACTTTGATCGAGAAATTACAAAAGCAATTGTTTAGTATCGAACAAAGAGACGCACTGGCTCGATTGCTCGCAGAAGAGCAATTGCTCGACCAACTGATGGCTTACCTAAAAAGAATTCGGTCGTTTGATTTGTTGCCCCGTTATGACCAATTGCTCTTTGCTCCTTTCCCCAAACAGATTCAGCAGTTGTATCAGGATCTGTGCACCGAACATTTGAATACACACTTGGGTCGACAACCTTCCATCCGAATCAGAAAACTATTGGAACACTTGAACGAGACTGGCCAAAGCCCATTCATGCAGCAACTAAAACGGAATCTGGAAAAACAGTTTTCTGATCGTCCTTCCTTGATGGATGAACTCAAAGAACTGAACTAAATGTATTCAATCTAAACATCATGAAAATAGAGTTTTGGTATATTGGAAAAACCAATGAAGCGTACTTAAGAGAAGGCATGCAAATCTATGAAAATCGCCTCAAGCACTATCTTCCCTACCAAAGTGTGATGATCCCAGATTTGAAAAAAACCAAAAATTTGACTTCACAGCAAATCAAACAAAAAGAAGGAGAAGCATTGCTCAACAAAATCAACGCAGATGATTTTCTGGTGCTCCTCGATGAGAAAGGCAAAAGCTATACTTCTGAAACTTTTGCTACTTTTATCGAGCGATCCTTGTTGCGATTCAATAAACGGATTATTTTCCAGGTGGGCGGGGCTTTTGGATTTTCGGAAGCGATCTATCAGCGAGCCAATGCCAAAATCCAATTGTCTTCAATGACTTTTTCGCATCAAATGGTGCGCTTGTTTTTTTTGGAGCAGCTCTACCGAGGGATGACAATCCTAAAAAATGAACCTTATCACAATAGTTAGTATACTTTTAGTCTACTTTAAAATTAAGGAATCAAAAAAT
>JBCCSR010000863.1:0-3263 GCA_039199865.1 Bacteroidota bacterium | reverse complement strand
CGAAAGGATGGTGACCCAAAGTTTTATGCCATTGATCCAACAAGCCGAGGTCAATCTGTTTGCCATCGATGAGGCCCACTGCATTTCTTCCTGGGGACATGACTTCCGTCCAGAATATACCCAACTTCGCTTTATTAAAAGGCAATTTCCGAGTACTCCGGTTATCGCCTTGACCGCAACAGCAGACAAGGTAACCCGCAGAGATATTGTCGAACAGATGGGCTTTCAAAATCCTGCTACCTTTATCTCTTCCTTTGATCGACCCAATATCAGTCTCGAAGTGCGTCCTGGCCAAAAACGGCTGGATCAAATTATTGAGTTCATCAAGGAACGTCCCAACACCTCGGGTATTATTTACTGTCTGAGCAGAAAAAATACGGAGAATGTTGCCCGCAAATTATTGAACAATGGCATTATCGCCGATTACTATCACGCAGGCCTTCCGGCCAAACAACGGGCAAAAGTACAGGAAGAATTCATCAATGACAATCTGCCCATCGTCTGCGCTACCGTAGCGTTCGGGATGGGGATCGACAAGTCCAATGTCCGCTGGGTGATTCACTATAATTTACCCAAAAACATGGAGGGCTATTACCAAGAAATTGGCCGAGCCGGAAGAGATGGTGCCAAAGCGGAAGCCCTACTCTTCTACAGTTTCAACGACGTAGTGGTAATGCGAGATATCCTCAAACAAAATGAAAGTGATCATCTAGAAATTAAATTGGCCAAACTCGATCGCATCCAACAGTATGTCGATGCCTTTATGTGCCGACGGAAAGTCCTACTGGGATATTTTGGAGAAGTGATGGAACAGGATTGTGGCAATTGCGACATCTGTAAAAATCCTCCACAAGGTTTTGACGGAACAGTCATCGCCCAAAAGGCCTTATCTGCCATTTATCGTTTGAAGGAAAGAGTAGCCATGACGATGCTCATTGATGTACTGAGGGGTTCTCGACGAAAAGACATCATTAGCCGGGGCTTCAATAAAATCAAAACCTACGGGATGGGGGCCGACATTAGTCAGTTTGACTGGCAACAATTACTGCACCAAATGATCAATCAAGGTTTGATTGAAATCGCTTACGACGAACACAATTTTCTCAAATTAACTTCGGTCTCCCAGGAAGTTTTATTCAAAGGGCGAAAAGTTGAGTTGGTGAAAATGGCCACCATCAAAGAACGCCGCCAAAAACAGAAGGCCGCATCAAAGGTAGTGAGTAAACGCCAAAGAGTTCGCGACGAATTGTTTGAACTATTGCGCCAAATTCGGAAAGATCTGGCCAGGGAAAAAGGAGTTCCTCCCTACATTATTTTTAGCGATGCCTCTTTGGAAGAAATGGCGGCAGAGCGTCCGACCAACAAAATTGAATTTCGAAAAATCTCTGGCGTGGGCGATCAAAAGCTCGAACAGTATGGTGCTCATTTTATCAGTGGCATCATCGACTTTATCAATGAAAAAAGCAAAAGCGGTCAGACCATCCAAGGCGCTACTCAAACGCAAACCCTGCAATTGTATAAGCGAGGTTTTCCCGTCGACCAAATTGCGACTCAGCGACAATTGAGCCCAACAACGGTCTACAGCCATTTACTCGAATTGTACAAACAAGGAGAAGATGTCAATCCAAGCCGCTTTGTCAGTAAAAAAGAAGTAAAAGCCGTGTTGGAAGTCCTGCAGCAATTGCCAGAGCCTTACAAGTTAAGAGACATCTACGAAAAACTAGACGAGCAAATGCCCTATCATAAAATCAAATTTGCCTTGGCTTACTTTGAGTTGAATAGTTAGGGATCTACCCGCTTGATCATGAATAAGCTACCGATCGATGTAGTAAAATGCCAACTAGAATTTCCGAACTGAACCACATCCAGAGAAAGCCCTCTTTTTTGCCATTAATTGACATGAAAGGAGGATCAATTAAGGTCGCCAGAAATTTTTGTTTACATTAGATTTTATTACGAATGATATTGTAGGTAAGAAAATGGATCATTCGCAATAAAGTCGATTTATCAAAATATACGTGACAAAAAATATAAGGTGTGAAAATATATTTTCCTTTGCTCTGTTTCCTATTGCTTTTCTTTGATGCTAGCCATGCACAAGAATTCTTGACTACCTTTTGCGTCGAAGATGCCTCTGGTAAGATCGACTCCGTACAAGTAGGTTACGATATTGATGCTACGGAGTTTATCGATGCTCAATTTGGAGAACAAGATTTGATTGCCCTCCCTTTTGATAATAATTTTGAGGTGAGATTGGCACAAATCAATATCGATGATTACGATCAAACGTATCATCAATTGAGTACAACTCCAAGTTTGGTCAACTACACTTCCAAAATTGATATTTTAAGTCGAGATTGTGAAGAGTGGAATTTCACCAATGTCAATAATGGTCTAAAGCCCATTACGGCTTTGCTGATCAGAAACAGTGACTTGCCCGTCACCATCAAATGGGACTCCGCCATATTCGAAGCTGACTGTCAGTCTCAATCGCTACTTACGGATTGGCATCCGGGAGGCTGGTTTGATGTTGGGGCCCCAGTGACGATTCCACCCGTCACTTTAAGGGAAGAAGCGGCAGTTGAAGTCACAACTCCAACCTGGCTACAACTCGTCGATCATTTCAACGATACGCTCTCCATGGTCTTTATCAGAATTGATTCCGATCTCACGAGTAGCATTGCTACCACGCCATTACAGGAAGTGCGAGTCTATCCCAATCCGGTACGAGATCAATTGATGATTAGGGGCTTGGAAAACGAACCGTTTACCGTTCAAGTCTTCAATCGGTTCGGTCAATACATTGCCCATGAAAATCGAAATACGGTCGATACCCGACATTGGAAGGAAGGCCTTTACATTTTGAGAATTGAAGCAGAAGGCCATTCGCTGATCCGAAAGATTGTCAAGTAAGCAACGAAAAGGCTTTACTGTTTTCTACGCCTAAGCTCCTGCCGTCGCATCGGCATTCGATCAATAATGGCAAACAATTCAGTACACGAGAGCACTTCAGGTTGTTGCAACTTGACGCCTCCATCCAATCCAAGGAGGAGCACTTCAAAAGGGGCCTTACTCTGATGGTATTTTTGTAAAGAAGGGTCCAATTTTTGACATCTTTTTTGTGTTTCATCAGGCTTTAGCAGATCTGAACCCCTTGAACGATCTACTGGCCAAGATACAGCAGGAGGAACTCATCATCACTGCCACCTGTCAAGCTGATACTGGTGCCAAGTTTGCTGACAAATCAAAGACAGCCATTGCTG
>JBCCSR010000862.1:0-3268 GCA_039199865.1 Bacteroidota bacterium | reverse complement strand
GCTTAAAAGAATAAATTTGCAGTGGTTATGAGGCCATAAATAAGTCAATTAACTATTTTTAGCGTTTCAAAGTGATCATGTGTACTTTGTATTCCTCTCCTTTGAACTTCATGGAATAACTGAAAACACTTAATGAATCCCGTCCTGAACATGCTTTTGTTTGCACCCCTGAAAAGCATCCATTGTAATTAAAACCGTATTGCTGACTCAAATTTCACTGCTTTATTTAATGGCAGTGTGCCCAGCAAATGGGGAGATAAGATTCAACTGAAAAACGAATTCAATGATGACTAAAATTTTATTTTTCCTTATCTTAATTTGCTCTGCTAGTCAGGGAATGGCTCAAAGCTATTTGATGGATGGTAGTCCAATCAACGACTGTGGGGGCTTTTTTCTGGACAGTGGTGGTGCCACGGGCAATTATGCTTCCGATGAAAGCTTTACTACTGTCATTTGCCCTGATTTAAGCACAGGTACACATGTTCAACTCATTTTCTCTGGCGTTGACCTTGCTGCTGGCGATAATCTTTGCTTTTTCGATGGCACGGATGCGTCTGCTCCTCCACTTTCTTGTGCCAGTGATTTTAATGTAGGTGCCCCATTTATCATTCAAGCAACAGCAGTCAACCCAGGAGGATGCCTGACGATTGTTTTTGAATCTGATGCCAGTGGAGAAGGGGCAGGCTGGAGTGCGGATATCAATTGCATTGCTGCTTGTCAGACTATCCTTTCGGTAATCTCTAATGCTAATCCTGCGGTCTTTCCTGCTGATACCGGATGGATAGATATTTGTCCGGGTGATGCGGTCAGTTTTCAAGGACAGGGCATTTATCCGCAAAACGGTGCGGTCTATCAACACTCCGACCTGACCAGCAGTTTTTTCTGGGACTTTGGTGATGGGACAACCGCCGAGGGAGTCGATGTCACCAAGATTTACGATGAACCTGGTGGCTACATTGTTCAGCTGACCATCGTCGATCAGTTCGGTTGTTCGAATACCAACTTTATCAGCCAAAGAGTGAGGGTTTCCACTTTTCCCATTTTTGAATTGGGGCAAGTACCAGACGAAATATGTGTCGGCGATACCTTAGAATTGGCGGCCTCAGTTTCAGAAATTGATAGTTTATTTGAAGTTTCGGTGGAACCTACCCAAGGGAGTTTCCAAACTACTGGAGTCCGCTCGGATTCACTTCCACTTCCCGATGGAGATGGAGCAAGTTATTCGACGAGCATCCTGTTCAACTCTTTTTCTCCCGGACAGACTTTGACCAGTATTGATGATCTACTCGGGATCTGTGTCAGTATGGAACATTCTTGGTTGTTTGATCTGGAAATCAATCTGACCTGTCCCGATGGAACAACAGTCATTTTACAAGATCAACAACAAATCCTAAATGAAGTTTATCTGGGAAATCCCTATCAGTTGGACGATGACTTGGGAAATCCCATTCCGATTCCCGGCACGGGTTTGGAATATTGTTGGACACCGAATGCTACCAACGGAACTTGGACGGAGTATGTCGATCAGTTTGATCCACAGACTTTGCCTTCTCAAGATTACAATTCCTTTGAAGCTTTGGATGCCTTTTTGGGTTGTCCACTCAACGGGGAATGGACCATTACGGTAGTGGATAAGTGGGCCAGTGACAACGGATGGATTTTTGAATGGAGCATTGGCTTTGCCGATGATCTCTACCCCGATATCGAAGTATTCGAACCACAAATTGTAGATTTTCGTTGGTTGGATAATCCTGCTATCGTTTATAATGGTCAAGATTCGATTATTGCGGTTCCCCAAAATGCGGGACTCAATAGCTTTATCTTTGAAGTGACGGATAATTTTGGTTGTAGTGCTCAAGCTCCAATTCCCGTTAACGTTTTGCCAGCGGCTCACCCAAATTGTTTTAACTGTAATGCTACTCCCGACCTCTTGCAGGACACTTCCATCTGCACTGGAGAACAAGTTATGGTAGACGCTTCACTTCCTAGCGGCAACACTCCAGAGTCTCTGACTTACGAAACCTTTAGTGGTGAAACCATCAATCACATTACCGCTCCCTCTGGTCTGCCTTTGGAATCTGCGATCATTATCAACTCCTACAATCCCTTGGTACTTTCGGATGCCGTCAATCAAATCAGTTCGGTTTGTGTGAATTTGGAACATTCCTTTACCGGAGATATCGATTTGTGGTTAATGGCACCTGACGGTCAACTCATGGAATTGACCAGTGATAATGGAGGTTCTGGTGATGATTATGCCAATACTTGTTTTAGCCCCACTGCTACGGATAACATTACTACGGGAACGCCACCTTTCACCGGAAATTTTCAACCGGAAGGCAACTGGGAAGACCTCAATGGAACGAGTACCAATGGCGAGTGGACACTAGTAGTTGCGGATGATCAACCCGGTTTTAGTGGGCAATTGATTGGTTGGTCCATTTCCTTTGCTTTTGAAAATGAAATTACTTATTCCTGGGAGCCTAATCCTGATTTGTCCTGTAATGACTGTCCGAATCCGACGATCACTCCCATGAGCACGACCAGTTATTTTTTGGAAATCAGTGATGATTTTAACTGCATCCAAAGAGACACCATTGAGGTGGAAGTACTAATGGGATTTGATGCGCCTCAACTGTCCTGTCAACCCTCGGGAATTGATGGTCTAGACTTTTCGTGGTTGCCCATCAACGGGGCTTCGACCTATGAAGTGAGCTTGGATGGAGGAAATACTTGGATTCCTGCTAATGGAACTTTACAACACACTTTGACGGGTTTGGCCTCCAATCAAATGGTAACGATTGAGGTTCGAGTAGTCTCGGTAGGTGTGGGGAATTGTCCTGCTGCCATCGGCACTGCAACCTGTAATGCGCCTACCTGTGTTTTTGATTTGAGTACCGTGGCGCTTGTTCCTCCAAGCTGCTCGGGAAATCTAGATGGCCAGGTAACGTTGACCGCAATGGGTTCATTTGGGAATGTCGATTACTTTTTGAATGGAAATGGCCCTTTTGGTCCTATTTTCAATAATTTGGGAGAAGGACCACAAGTGTTTAGCGCAATAGATGCCAATGGCTGTATCGATACTTTAGCCATTGAATTGAGTCCCTCCGGTGTTCCCTTAGATTTAATGAGTACCATTGATTCCGTATCCTGTGCTGGCAATAGTGATGGACAAGTTGAGGTGATGCCCACCAATGGCAGTGGAAATTTTGCCTACTTGTGGAATACCAATCCCGTTTCTACTGGACCACTGGCTACTGGCTTAGCG
>JBCCSR010000861.1:0-3269 GCA_039199865.1 Bacteroidota bacterium | reverse complement strand
GCGGTTTTTTTTTGATTTTTACGCCCATTTCCTATCTTTAGGCAGCATTTAGGTATGGTTATGGCATAATACTATTGAAATGAAGCTCATTTTTTAACACTCAAAGCATTAAAGAAATCATTGATTATCAAGAAAATGAGTACATAAATCAATTATTTCTGCTTGATAGCATTCTATCATTTCAAAACTATACTTGTTTATGTTACAACTATTTTATATCTTTGCATTCCCTTACTTATTCTAATAGAATAGATGAGGAGAAGATATAAAAGCTTGAAAATGGGTGACTTACAGCAAGTGAAGGAGGCATGGCTGTTTAGCCGAAATCCGCTGTCAGTTGTAAGCAATTACCCTGATTATTCATACCGACTGCGCTTTACAACACCATTGCTTTTAGTAGGGTGTTAGCTATGCTTCAAAAAATCTAGTCACAATAAAACTGTTGTTGAATAGGTTTTGTACAAGAGCTTTGTTACGCCCGCCTACCATGAATGATGTTCCGAGTAGCACAAACGCTACTTGAAACTATAGCATGTGGTATAACTTTGGCTGAGCACTAGCGGCGGTTGTGATCAACGAATGAGAAGAAAATAACTATGATAAAGACTGCTTAATTATTTATTTATAAGCATAAATGAACTATGGATATTTTAGCACTTTGCATTTTTTCTGCGAGTAACCCCACAGAAAAAGCAAATCTTGAAGAGGAACACCTTGCGGCGATTCGAAGTAAATACAACAGCCACTCGATAGAAAAAACCATTGTTTCTACTGTAGAAAATATGGAGTTCCACTTTAAAAAGGCAGTAGATCTTTGTCGAAAAGAAGAGCTGCGATTGGTTTGCAAGGAATCACATCGACTAACTGGTAATGAGGAATGTCTACTCTATCTAAGAGACAAGCCCATCCATTTCGACTTTATGGATTTCCCTGCCCTCCACTTGGGCCCCACCCTGGAAGCCATCATCGGTTTCCTTCGACAGCAAAGAATTGTGCGGAGTGAGAATGTCAAAATGGGGATCAAGAAATCGAAGAAAAAAATGGGGAATCCACGGCTGAAAGATAGCAACGCCATCGAAAAAGCCAGTAAGGAACGACAGAGACAATCTTGGGTCAATCTCAATAACTTTCATGCGCGACTGGAAATCATCAAACTGAGAAATTTACACAATCTGAGTTTCACTAAGATCGCCGAGCGACTCAATGAGATGGGCCTCAAAACGCGAAGGGATCGAAAATTTCATACTAAAACCGTCACCCGACTCTACGAAAGTTATCAAGAATTCAAAAAAATAAAAGACAGCTTATTCGATGGTCATGACAGATTAATCAACTTAGATCAAGGTTTACGCAATTTTCAATCTCCTGACCATCTGCAAATCCTAAATTGGAAAGAACCAACCCCAAATTTCAAAAACCTCATCCCCATCCTTCTCCGAGACTCCATCCATTTTTCCATTAAAGTTACCATTTACAACAACACAGATGAGGTCGTCTTTCAAGAAGAATATCCGAAGGGAAAAACCGAAATCAATATCGACGTAGAAAAGACCAATAACTTATATCCCGGAAGGCATTACATCGAAGTCGAAGCACTGGGTTCATCCATGATTCGATGTGTCAGATCTTTTGATCTGTTCAATGATATGATTGCAGTGCCAAGCGATAATACTTAGGATGAGCCTAAATCTTTAGGTAGGAGGTCCAGAAAATCCAGCAACTGTGCTTCGGAGAGTTGTTCCGGTTGCTGCTCACCAATCCAATGAATGCGGATTTCCTTTTCGGTCATTCCCTCACCATTGGAGGAAAGGTCTTGATAGGTGGCGCCATTGCTTTGTTGCTTATTCATCGAATCTAATTCGTCCTTCCGCTCTGAAAGGTTTTCATTGACGACTGCCAAGAGCGCCAGCAATAAGTGACTGATCGTTTTTGAGTATTTCGCTCCTTTTTCCAACCAATACTTCAATTTCAGAAAATCAAATTCAACCGTCTCATTGGCCACATCGTAAGTCCCCAGCCGGTCCAACTCTTTTCCGTTTTGATCCCTCACCAGTAGTTGAGGCGTCGATCCTCCTTGCTCAGTAAGTTTTTCCAAACAAATTTCGAATTCTGGCAACACAAAGCGATGCACTTGGTTCCCCATAAACACAAAGCCTGCCCAAGAGGCGGGAGTAGCAAATTCGGTATTCATCATTTCCTTTTTTGCTGCTCGTAGCGCACTCGAATAGTACTGTCCTTCCAAAATTTTCTCGTAAAATAACTTCAGCATATGATAAGCATCACGATCGCCAACGTGCAATAAAGTGTAGACGATATTTCTCGCCCCCGCAAACATAAACGCCCGATTAAATGCAATCGGGCCCTCCCCTTTCTCAATCGCACCTGTGCCAGTAGAGCAAGAACTAAGGATGACCAAATGGGTAAAATTTTTGGCTCGTTTCGACTTTAAGTCATAGACCTGTTGGAGCGTCAAATACTCTAAATCATTTTCATTGAAAGGAAAAACGATCCCTACAGATTGCTTGGATTTGTCATTGTGATTGTGCCCCGTGATGTGAATGACTTTGTACTTATGCATGTACTTTTTCAACATCCTCACCTGAGAAGACAAAATGGGCTGCATCTGCTTTTGACCAAAGCCATATTTTTGGAACATTTGGATGGCCGTGTTTAATTCTTTTTTAGCAAAGGGCAAGGGAGCCAAGGTCAACCCCTCTTTCTGGATCAAGCCCTCGTACTTGGGGGCAAAGCCTACAAAATCTTTCAATTCCGATTTCGGCAATTCCTCCATAGCATGTAAGTCGAGTAATGTCACCGAAACATGATAGGACAATTCGTAATGGTTCAACAAATAATCCATTTTCTTGAATCCCTCGTATGCGTCGGTATACTGGGAAAAGTCAAAATCTGATCGTAGTAGAGGCTCAAAGGGCAAGATCGAGACATAGTCTTCCGTCACCAAGTAAATGCGATCAATCTTTTTGAGATATCTCTCTAGCGATTCAAATAAAGTTTGATAAAGCAAGCGAGCAGTGGTCACATACTTGAAGATCACGGTTGCTGCCGAATGCTCATTGTGTTGAGGAGCAAACTCGATAGGAGGAAGAGAAAGCAGAGCATTAAAATCCTTAATCATCTCTCGCAATTTAGCCATGTCTCGAATGCGGAATTCACCAGTTTCCTCCTTGGCAAACTTCAATTCCACCATGTCGTATTCCTTATTGGTGATGACAAAAGCATACATTTTGTGCTCTCCAACAAAGTAAGAT
>JBCCSR010000860.1:0-3275 GCA_039199865.1 Bacteroidota bacterium | reverse complement strand
TAAAGACCTTGCTTTTCACAAAGGAGAAAACATTGTTCCACTCAATGATTTACCCGCTGACGAGAAAGGAGTCCTTTACTATCAAGTCATTTCAGAGGAAGGCGTGTTGGCCAACGGTAAGATGCTCCGAGAAGACTAGCCCAATTAAAAGTTAAATCTTGCGGCAACCCAATTTCATTGATTTGAGATTGGGTTGTTTTTTTCCCTCTGGCCTTATCCCCACTAATTGGCTTTTCTATCCTTAATGAATTGGGTAGGGGTCAACTGGTGTTTTTCTTTGAAGACCTTATAAAAAGTCGCTTTGCTATTGAAGCCACTCTTTTCGGCCAAGGCCATGATTTTATACTGCTGGTAGGAGGGATCTAAAATCAAATTTTCTAAATGAATCAAACGATAACGATTGATGAAATCATAAAAATTGGATTGGTAGTACAATTTAAAGACTTGAGATAAGTCGTTGGAGTTGATACTGCTAATTTTCGATAAGTCATTTAAAGATAACTTTTGATCAAGGAAGGGTTGTTGAGCGTTCATGATGTTTTCCAACTGTTGAGCATATTTTTGCAACTGCTCCTTGGAGAGGGTTTTATTGCTGTATTTGTTGGTATCAAAAAAATGATGAAAGGGAAAAAATTTAAAAATTTTATACACCAGCAAAAAGACAAAAGCCTCAAACAAAGCGA
The DNA here is from genome assembly GCA_039199865.1 of Bacteroidota bacterium. Classification (GTDB taxonomy): domain Bacteria; phylum Bacteroidota; class Bacteroidia; order Chitinophagales; family Saprospiraceae; genus JALZUU01. The sequence continues at coordinate 2,592 of JBCCSR010000860.1, read as the reverse complement.
TCAAGATCAATTCAAAGTGAATAAGATAATCACTCCTAATGAAAACATAAGCCATCGCAAATATGACTAAAACCAGTAAAAATGCATAGGTAAACCATTTTAAGTCCTGGTTTTTGGCCCCCTCTTCTGCCTCCTGTCCTTGGTGTAAAAAAACACATTTGATAATGAAGTAGAATCCCGTTCCGAAAAAACTCAACATCCAAAAATCAAGGTAATGGGCTGCATTTTCCAAAAGATAGTACAAAGGCCAAGGCAGCCCCACGGTATTGAATAAACCTTCGGCAATGAAGAGCAAGGGAAAAAAACCGTAAGCGAGGTGCTTTGACGTCAGTTGCCATTTGGGAAGTAAAATATTCAAATTCAATAGATAGTAGAGCGGTGCGATCGCCATCCAGGCGGCAGATCCCAATGCATTAAAAAAGGGATAAGGAAAGCTGTAGGCATTGACCACAAGGACATAATAAACCATGGCAATCATCATGGCCAACAACAAAAGCGAGATGATTTTTTTGGTATCCGATAGGAATGGTTTGGTCCAGTTGATGCCCAATAATAAAAGCCCCGCTTGGGCTGCTCCAAACAAATAAATCAGACTAAAAAAAGTAATTTTCATTGATTCTCCAATTAACGATCCGAATTGATATCCAGGCCAAAATACCGTCAAATAAGTTCATATAAGCCCAAACAGACCTTCCCAGTACTCGATTTCAGGGCTGGGCTACAAAATCCTCTTAAACTTGTTGCTCACCAAAAAATAGCATCATGCAACAAAGATTTACTTTTCTACTCCTACTTTTGATGAGCATTGCCCATCCAAGCACCGCCCAAACGGTCTCTACTTTAATTAACGATCCAGACATGAATTTTGAGGCGATCCATTGGCATGAAGATGGAAGAATTTACGTAGCAGACTACAACAACGGACGACTATACCAAGTTTTTACCGACGGAACAGTAGTCACCCTATTGACGGGCATTGCCAATGCTGCTGGCGGTGGCTTTGGCAGCAATGGTAATTTTTATTATTCTGCTTTAAGTGCTGGTACCATTCATCAATACCAACCCGATGGAACGGTAAGTACCATTGCCAGTGGATTGTCGCAACCGACGGGTATCTTAGAGAGCAATTCTCCAGATACCCTCTTCGTCGGAGAATATGCCGGCAATTCAGTGCTTAAAGTGGTCGTCAGTAGTGGCGAAAAAATCCCTTTTGTGGCGGACGATGGAATCGATGGACCAGATGCGGTCATCAATGATGGTTTGGGCAACTTGCTTGTCGCCAACTTTAATGACAACAAAATCCATCGGGTAACTTTGGATGGAGTGGTCAGCCCATTCGCCACCCTTCCGTCGGTAGGATTTACGGGATACATCAACAAGGTGGGAGATGACTTCTTCGTAGCTTCCTATTCCGGAAGGCGCATCTACAAAATCAATGCAGAAGGGAACGTCGAATTGTTCGCAGGTAATGGTAGTGCAGGCAGTAATGATGGTCCAGCCCTGGGAGCCAGTTTTATGAGCCCCAACGGCGTAGTGGGGAATCCAGCGGGAGATACGCTACTCATCACTGATGGAAGTACCATACGAATGATTACCAATTTTGCGAGCACCACCAGTACGGCAAGTCCGAGTCTGCTACAAAATTTGTCTCTGAGCCCCAATCCTGCCAGCCAGCAAATCCAGCTTTCTTACCATCTGACGAGAAGCTCAGATCTGACGTGGCAAATCTTTGACCATACAGGCAAAACGATTTTAGCCGATTCCCTGCAAAGGAGGAGTGCGGGGCAACACCAAATTCAGATCAATCTGAGTCCACTACCACTTGGCATTTATTTTATCCAAGTCAGTGATCGAGACGGCCATAGTATTTACGAACGGTTTTTGAAAGCGGAATAGCCCTTGGCTCTCTTGGGGACCGATGGGCTCAATTTGGATTCTTTCTGTCCCCAATTTTCAATCATTGGTAGAAATGGAGTTGTTTCACAGAAAATTGTAAAGTATATTTGTCATATTGTCAATTTTATTTGTCAAATGGCTTTCATTTTTTCTTCATCCTCTAAATGATCATCAATGTTTTTAAACTCAATACTGGAATGCGAAAGGAATAGTGTAAAGAAAATGGAAAAACTCCAATTGCCCAATTCATTTAAAAAGATCGGCATTGGCCTCGCTCTGTTTTCTTTACTTTTTTTGTTGGTCAACAAATTCACTTTCAATTCCCCTGATTTTCGTACGGCGATCAAATATGGATTGCTATTGGGCATGCTGCTCATCTCTGTTTCCAAGGAGCAGATAGAAGATGAATTGATGGTCAAATTGAGAATGCAAGCCTACCGCTTGGCTTTTATTTTTGGCGTATTTTTGACTTTGATTCAGCCCTTTATTAATTATTTTGTCGATTATTTGTTCGATCCTAGCGGTGCGGTGATTCAAGATACCGGAAATTTCGAAATCCTGTGGATCCTGTTAAGCGTACAAGTGATCTACTTCGAAGTTTTAAAAAGGATGCATAAATGAGGAACTACCTAAAAATTGAAAGAGCAATTTTAGATCTTACTCAAGATGAATTGGCCAAACGAATTGGTGTTTCCC
>JBCCSR010000859.1:0-3284 GCA_039199865.1 Bacteroidota bacterium | reverse complement strand
GTTGAAGCAGATGATTGAGCCTCAATTAAAGTTGAGGGATTGTTTGTTCCTACTCCTACCTTGCCATTCGTATCAACGAAAATCCCTTCGTTATCTCCATCATTTGAAATATAGTTGCCTGCAGTTTGAATGTTTGTCGTTGCGGTGTGGTTGCCGAGATGATCCGCTCCAATCTCTACCCAAGCTGTTCCGTTGTAATACCAAAAGGAAAGTGTGGTGTTGTCAAAGACCATGAGGCCCGTAGCGGGAGTGGGGATGTCTGCTTTTTCGGCAGTGGTCATACGGGGGATTAAGATTCCCTTGGCAGTAGATTTTACATCCAACATGGCAGATGAATCGGGTGGAGAGCTATCATTATTGATCCCAACACCTTGGGAAAAGGCTTGCTGACCTAATAAGAATAGGAAGAAAAGTAAACTAAATTTTTTCATTTTTATCCGCTTTTGAAATCAAAAAATAGAATGTGATTTTTTTAATTCGAGTGGCCCTGAGGAGGATAGCTTTTCTTTTTTCTCTATCGAATAAGGGCTAAAAAGTGACTCAAATTGATTCTCAACAAATGTGAAATGAAAAAAATAAAAGGACCCAGAATGGTATGACAGAGACCCGAAATTTTGTGACATGTCACGTTTCGACGGGTTTTTGGCACTTGATGACGGGGAATTGAGGAGGTCGTTTGTACACAGGACCATCCAAGAGGTTTTTGGGAAAACGAAGGAAATCGATATGGGGAGTAAGGCTCTGAAAAAAGAGAGGGACTTTTGTCCGCTCAACAATCGATCCGGCTTCCTGGCAAAGGGAGGGCATGGTCAAATGACCATAGCACGGATGGTTTTTGTTAGAAGGGGTGGCGTCAGATGGATCTGACTTTATCTTCTGGGAAACGGATCGGCATCAATTGACTTATTCATTTTATTTTTCAACACCGAAGCCTTTTCCCAAGATGCTATCGATTGGAAAAACGATATACTGTCGTCTGACGATAAGTCTCTCCCGGATGTAGCGCCGTCGTCGGGAAATGAGGATGATTGGGCGAATCCGGATAGTGTTGGGTCTCCAAACAAATGCCTTGGTATGGTTGAAATGGCTGATCTCCTTTACCCTTGAGTTCATCGCTTAGCCAATTGGCAGTATAGACTTGGATACCTGGTTCGGTCGTCTGTACTTCCATATAACGACCACTGTTGGGGTCGAATAGCGTAGCGGCCAAGCGTAGCGATTGATCCCAGTCTCTGATGACCCAGTTGTGATCATACCCATTGCCCAGTTTCAACTGCTCATTTTCTTCCTGAATACGAGCGCCGATAGCAGTAGCCTTACGAAAATCAAAAGGCGTATCATTGACTTCAGTCAAACGGCCCGTAGGGATCAAACCAGACCCTACTTCTGTGGTAGAATCTGCTAGAACCTGTAGCTGATGATCGAGAATGTTCCCTTGGTTTTGACCAGCTAGATTGAAATAGGAATGATGGGTAAAGTTGACTACGGTGCTTTGATCCGTTGTGGCCTCGTAGTGAATACTCAATTCATTGGCCTCGTTAAGGGCATAGGTGACTTTGACCTTTAGGTTGCCCGGATATTGTTCTTCTCCATCTACGCTGAGGTATTCTAAAATCAACCTTTGCTCTTTATCGTCTTCCTCTGTTTGGGCCGTCCAGAGTTTTTTGTCGAAACCCAATAAGCCTCCGTGCAGATGATTGGCTCCGTTGTTGAGGGCTAGCTGATGGCTTTTCCCATTAAGGGTAAATTGTCCCTTGGCAATTCGATTGGCATATCGTCCTACGGTCGTACCAAAGCTAGGATGTGGTTTTTCATAAGATGCCAACTGGTCGAAGCCCAATACCACATCTGCGGGTTCTCCTTTCTCGTCTGGGACCAATAAAGCCACCAAAATGCCCCCATAATTGCTAATGCGTGCTTGCATTCCTTGTCGGTTACTGAGGGTGTACAAATGTGCTTCGCGTCCATCTGTTAGCTGGCCAAATACGGTTTTTTGGATGTCGGGGCGTAAGGGGGTAGAAGGGTTCATTTTTTTGTTGGAAGACTTTGCTTGTTCTTGGCAACTTTGGCCAATACCAGCGATGAAAAGGAGAAAGATAAGTGGAAAAGTAAATTGAGCAGGAAAGGGCTTCATTGGGTACATTATCAATTCATTTCATTCAAGTGTTCCCTGCCCATTGTCACTCTAACCAATACGTCAGCCCTTCGTTTAGGGGGTGAAGGAGGAAGCGCGTACAAAAAGTTTTAAACAATATTCAGGGTAATCACGAAAGAGGTACGTCTATAGAGTAGGATTCAAGATGATGAATCCACATAGGTTAAAGACATGTATTCTATATAGTAAGAGCAGAGGAGGCTAAAAGGGTTCCTCTCTCTTTCATTTTATTCTTTTTTACTCACCAAAACAAAAGCGGGGGGAATATTGATGGGCACGAAACTGATATCAACATTACCGAAAACGCGCTTGTAAATCTTTTTGGCCAAGAGCGAATAATGGATTTGGATAAAAAGGCCTCCTTTCTTCATATTGTCGCGACAAACCCCCACAATTCTGTAGCCCAACTCATCGGGTAGGGAAACGAAGGGAATCGCAGATACGACAAAGTCAGCTTCTTTCAGATTCATCTTTTGCAAATATTCCTTCAACTTTTCAGCAGTATCTTCGATCACATGAAATCTAGGATCTTGGATCTTGCGGAGGTTTTTACAAAAAAGCTCATTGACCTCAAAAGACAACAGTACCGCATCTGGCCGCATGTGTCTCAGAATATGTTTAGTAATGACTCCATCGCCAGCTCCCAATTCCACAATAACCTTGGCACTGTTGAAGTCAACATGGCTGACCATTTCCTTGCAAACAAATTGGGAACTTCGTGTGAACGTTCCAATTGTTTTTAGGCTTTTGATGCTCTTTATACTTTCTTTGAAAAAGGCAATATTATTCATGTAAGTTGTTTTCGGAGTACTTAATGCAATGTAATGTTTGGTTTTAGTCCAAAAATTGAGCCTGCATGGTCTTAGTATGATTTTCTAATCTGCTCTAAAGGTACATAATTCACCCATGAAATTGGCAAAGATTATTAAGATTTGCCAATTTCCTACTACTAAGGTATTGATTGTCAAGGAAAGTCCAAAGCGATTCCTCAGGCATCATCACCTTACCAGTCGTCTGCATTTTAACGTTCAAAGCGGTCTGGAGCTTGTACAGAAAGTTATTTTTCGGTTTCTGATAGGAAATTCAAGAGATCGGGATAGGCAGCAGAATAAATTTTTGAATCATCTCT
>JBCCSR010000858.1:0-3291 GCA_039199865.1 Bacteroidota bacterium | reverse complement strand
GCTGGCAGTTAATGTGGAAGTTTGACCAATACATATGGTATCTGGATTGGGGGTTACCATCAGCGTAGCATTGTTTCCTACGGTTACCGGATACGTTTCGATATCCATACAACCGTTCGCATCGCTCACCGTCACGGTGTATGCCCCTTCATTGATAATGGTCGCATTGGCAATCATGGGGCTAGGATTACTGGATACAAAACCATTTGGACCACTCCAACTATAGGTCAAATTTCCTGGATTGCTATTGCTAAAAACAATGTTCTGTCCGACACAAATATCGTCCGTATGTGAAATATTGGGCACACTGGGAGGCTCGAACAAAGTGAACGTCTCAGAAGTCGTACTGATCCCACAATCATTGGTTGTTTCTACGGTAATGGTGTAAGTGCCCGCTTGACCATAGCCAATCGGTGGAGGGGCAGCGCCATTGAAGCTACTTGGTGATCCTCCCGGAAAAGTCCACACATAAGTTGGCAGGGCAAAACAGCCCGCAGAGATGGCCAAACTGGGCTGGACACTCATGGAGCCGTAGAAACAACTGTCCGGAATAGGATTGATCTGAGTAAATGGCGAGGAAGCAACTTCCAATTCTTGTCGTGCCGTATCTATCCCACACTCATTTGCTACCACTAACAACAATTCGTAAAGGCCCGAAGAATCAAATTGTATTTCTGGATCAACGCTACTGGCAGAAGTCCCATTGAGGAAGGAATGTCCTCCCAAATTGCCACATTCAGAGTTGAGAAAATTGACGATCCAAGTGTATTCCGTAGAGCCACAAGCGCCAAGCGTATTGGAAGTATTCATCGGCTCGATGATCGTGGGAAAACAACTGGGACTGTAATTGCTAGCAAAACTACTTTGAGGGTTAGGCAGAATACAAAGTGTTTTCACGGCTATATCTGCACCACATACAGCATCGGAGAAATTGGGATCGGTTGGACCAAAAGGATTGGCCGTGACCTCATTCGCAATCGTCATCTCAACGGTGTACACTCCGGGCTGATTAAAAATGGCCGTAAACCCCGCAGAATCTTGTAAACTTCCCGAGGTGATGGTAAACCCTGTACTGGGTGAAATATCCCATAGCGCAGCCATTCGATCTGTACAATCGTCCAGCAAATTGTCCCAAAATAAGCCACTTATTGAAGTATTACGAAACTCAATTTGATCGCCGACACAGCCTTCATCATCGGGTAAAATATCAAAATCAGCAGTGGGTGGGGTAATGGTGCGAATGGGGCCCACCGAACCGTCTGACTCTTGATTGGGACAGCCCGTCATGGCAATCACCGTGACCTGAAAAGCATCGTTGACCATATCATTGCCATTGTTGATGGTGTAATTGGTGCCACAGGAAGAGTCGTTGAGATCCAAAGAAATACTGGCCGGAGGAGGATGGGAATAGGTCTGGCTAAACCCGTAATTGGTTTCCACCAAATAGGTCGTGTTTGGGGTGTTGTTTTCAACGTCGACAATGGAAAAGACAAATTCTCCCGGCAAGCAAACTTCGTCTTGCGAAGCCAAACTGGTTCCAATTGCGGGTTGCGCACTAAAGACAAAAAATACGGTATCCACACTCACACAGCCATTCTCCCCAGTCACTTCAACGATGATAGGATGAACGCCATCCGTTTGGAAATTGACCTGGACGCTATTGAGGCTAGATCCACTAAAGCTAGATGGTAGACCTCCTTCAAAGGTAAGGGAATAATTGACGTTGGTACTTTGGGTGGTCGATCCGTCTCCGATTTGCAACCACGGTGTACTACAGCTTAAAAAATTATCTCCACTGACATCAGTAATCGTTGGGTCAGGAACTTGGTCGACCATTATCGTTTCGTCCGAAGTCGCCGTTGCACAAGCATTTCCGCTGACGGTCAAGGTCGCCGTAAAATCAGCGGTTCCATTGCCGAAGGAAACATACGTATGCTGGACCGTGACACCAATGGCCGAGCTGCCATCCCCAAAATCCCAGAGATGAGTCAAACCGGGATTTTGATCACTGGCCACAAAATTCACCGTATTACAACCTACGACCTCCACATTGAAATTGGCATTACAATTTTGGCCCACTAGTGCGGTCCAAAAAACAGTTTGCAGAAAAAGCAAGGAAAATATCGTGTAGTATCTAGACTTGGAAGTCCTCATATTTGTCATTTGTTAAAAAAACCACTCAAAAAAATCAGTAAAGGGCGACTCTAAAATCGGACGGGACAATCACCATCGTATTGTTCAAAGCGGCCCAATCGGCCACAGCTTTTTTGCTTGCCCCCAAAACTTACTCGGGTATACACTTCAATAATGCCAATACTGCTTCCATTGGGAATTCCGTTGAGATTGATGTCATAACTAAGGCCAATCACCAATTTATCGATCCTTGAATCTCGTCTTTGTTGGCTGGAACTGGCACTCAGATTGAAGCCCACATTCCCACTCAAGATAGTTGTATTGCGTGCAAAAATGGGATCCCGCATTTGACTGTTATTGACGGGACCTCCCGGAAAGTTATACTGCAAAAACAAACCACCATAAAAAGAACGAGAGAAGAGATAGGCCCCAAAAGTCTGGGTATTGAGGTGCCCTCCTCTTTGTCGATCCCAGCGAAACTGTGGGGCAAAGTACCAGGGTTTCCGCGTTCCTTCGAAGGGATTGATCCGGAAGCTCATGCCCAGATAAGTGGTCATCCGAATGGGCAGCTGAACATCGGTAGCGGTGCCAAACAACGAAACATTGGGTTCTCGCAAATTGGACATGGCAAAACCCAAAGTGAATAAATTTTTTCTCCGTCGATTGTTTCCGGGGAAAGTGCCCCGCAATAGGAGGCCCACATTCAAATCGGAAAAAAGATCGGAATGCACGCGTACGCTGGCGGGTGGTCCAATTAATCCGTCAATGGGATCCAGTTGATAGGCATAAATCAATTGATCGGAGGACAGGCCTTTGGTCATAAATCCATATTGTACTCCAATTCGCAGATCCAAACGATCCAAAGCATTGCCCAGTAACTCTTCCAGTCCTTGCTGTTCGTAGCTCAGCGCAATATTGACTCCGGATGTTCTCAAAGGTGCATCTCCGGCACTATCGTGAAACGCATTGATCGCAATTCCGAAATTCAGTCGATCTGATTGTAAAATACAGGGCAGTTGGAGGTCAACTCCTAGATTAAACGTTTGGAAACCACCATTCAAAATGGTCTCCTCACGGCCTCGTATACCAAACCACTGGCTCCGATAATTTCCCGAAATGCTAACCCCCTTGTCAAATCCTGCATAGGCTGGATTGAGG
>JBCCSR010000857.1:0-3294 GCA_039199865.1 Bacteroidota bacterium | reverse complement strand
GCGCGTGGCGTCACACTATGAGCTCTCGTTTAAGACGTTATGTATTTATCGATTTTGACGGTTTAAAGAAGGTGAAGTTTAAAAAACTGGAGAAAGTATGCGATAAACTCTTCGTTCTTATCAACATTCATGAAGAAAATATTCCTTTTCAATTGGTCATGAACATGCAGAAATTAGGACGGGGAGTGAAATGGGTTGTTGTCAATAGTCCAAAAGAAGTCAATCTCAATTATCACCTTGCTTTTTTGATGGGTAAATTGCATCAAAAAATAAGTAAAGAAATAGAATTCGCCGTTCTGTCCAATGATAAAACTTTTGATCCCCTGATCGCTTACATCAATGAAAATGGTCGAAGTTGCTTAAGGGTAAAAAGAAAAAAGGAAAAAGCCATTAAGCATCAAGCTACAAATGGCAAAACAGTTGACACCTCTGCACTGAAGGGAAATAAAACAGATGAAGAACAACTGCCCTTCATCATTACAGAAGCGACCAATGAAGGAGATATGATTGATGAAACGGCCAATGAAACCATAGAACGGCTAAAGTATTCCGGGAATCGGCCTTCTGAGGTCATTCTATTAAGAGATTACATTCTCTTGCATCATCAGGAAGCAACGCAAAATGGCAACGCCGATCGAATTATTGATCGATTAATCGAAACGCACAAAATTGAAGTCGAAAAAGGCGTAGTTAAATACAACTTTTAAGCATCAGTTAAGTTAAATTACTGATGTATTGTTAAACAAAATCTTTATTCATGCACGAAGATATAATGGAATTCCTTGAGCTGTCAAAGATAATGATGGACGAATCAATCGAATACCTTGAAAAAGAGCTAGTAAAAATCCGTGCTGGGAAAGCCTCTCCAACCATGCTGAGCGGCATCAGTGTAGATTACTACGGTTCGAAAACACCGCTCAATCAAGTGGCTAATGTTATTGTAAGTGATTCGAAGACCCTCAGTATTCAGCCCTGGGAAAAAACCATGATTGCCAATATTGAACAGGCCATTTTTGCGGCCAACATTGGACTAACTCCCATGAATAATGGAGAAATGGTCATCATCAATATCCCTCCCCTCACTGAAGAAAGACGAAAGTCAATGGTCAAACAAGCCAAGCAGTTGGGAGAAGATGCCAAAGTGAGTCTACGAACCATTCGCCACAAAGCAATGGATTTCATCAAAAAAGGTGTCAAAGATGGTTATTCCGAAGATTTGGGCAAGCGTCGAGAAGAGGAAGTCCAAAAACTAGTGAACAGCTATGGGGACAAAGTAAACAATCTCGTCAGTAGTAAAGAAAAAGATATTATGACTATTTAGTAGCACTCATCGTTTAGAAATTCGAAAGGAAATATTCCGAACACTCAACTGTAGTGCTTCGGGATATTTTTTTTGACAGCTCTGTTAGTAGGCGTAAAGGAACAACTGATTTCCATCTTGAATGTACATGCGATCTTTTTGAATCTCTATCTTTTCGAGTTTTTTTTGCCCTTGAGGAAAGGCGATCTTCTGAGTGGCTAATGATTCTAGGTGGAAGGAGTACAGCGTTCCTTCTTGTCGATAAATCAGGCGACTATCAAGGATTTGGAACTCCCGGAGTCCAGTAATTTCCAGGGTTTTGACGTATTGCCCAAATAAATCGAATTGTAAAATGCCTACTTCCGGGTCATTGACAAAAACCAAATTTTGTCGCTCCACAATAAAATTAGGCTGAATACCTTGCCCCAAAAGCAGACTCAAGTCATCACTTTCCGATAACACGGTCCCGTTTCGATTGATTTTTTTGACCCTAAAGGATACATCATCATAAATCCAGATGTTGTTATCATTGGCCAAGCCCAGTGCTTTGACTTCAATAATGTCAAGATCATAAAGATTGTACTCCCCGGTTGGATTCAGGGTTCGATCTAAAAAAATGACAGTTAGAAATTCTGGATAATACAGCAGCAAATTGAAAGGATCCGTAGCATCAACAAAGGCCAATGCTCCTAGTCGATTGTTGTTGAATCGAAATAATAAATTTCCCTGATCATTGTATTTGATCAATTCATTTTCTTTAGTGACTAGATAGCATTGCTGCAATTGATCGGTCGTAAAAAAACGGATGTTTTCTGGTAATTGCTGATGCAGCGTATACAAAGAATCACCCGGCTGTGCCATCGTTTTTTGCGAGAGGCACAAGGTTAAGAGTAGACTACTCAAAAACAGCATTTGTTGAAAAACATTCATTATTTGTATTAGACATCATTTTATTCCCGATGGTAACACCCGGTTTCATTTTCAAAAAAGTGGATACTCATTTCCTCTCCATCAAAAACCGCATAGGAATTGTAATTCATCCACTCCCCTAGATTGATATAACGACTTTTACCATCTTTTAGCGTACAATCTATTGGAAGATGACGATGCCCAAAGACAAAAAAATCGACTTTTTGAGCCTCTAATTGTTCGTTGGCATAAGTCAGTAACCATTCTTTGTCTGCTCCTAGAAACTGATGCTCCGCAGGATTGGCATCGCGACTTCTGCCCGACCAGAATTTCATCACCCACAAAGCCAGATCGGGATGCAAGCGAGCAAATAACCACTGACAAATAGGGTTAGCAAAGATTTTCTTTAGCATTTTGTATCCATAATCGCCTGGCCCCAAGCCATCTCCATGACCGATGTAAAAGCGCTTTCCATACCAAGTTTCGACAATTGGATAGCGATAAATGGGAATCCCCAGTTCTTCTTTGAAATAGCGAAACATCCACATATCATGGTTACCCGTAAAAAAATAAATTGGCGTACCAGCGTCCGTCAATTCTGCCAGTTTACCAAACATCCGAGTATAACCTTTGGGTACGACATGGCGATACTCATACCAGTAATCAAACACATCGCCCACCAAATAGATCGCTGCCGCATCAACTCGAATTTGCTCCAACCAACGAACGATTTGCCGCTCTCGTTCAAGACTGCTGTATTTCGCATCTACCCCCAAATGAAAGTCCGAGGCAAAATAAATTTTTTTCCTTCCTTGTTCGGACCCTAATTTTAAATTTTCATCCATAATTAGACGAGCAATTATTCCGACCAAAGGTAAGGTAAGTCATCCTAAAGAACCAAAAAATAAGTAGATCCTACCTCCATTAAAGGTCAAGTACTTACTTTTGCAGCAAAGGCACCTTAAAAATACCACCATCAATATTCGTTTTATGCAAAGATTAGAACACATCGGAATTGCCGTTAAAAATTTAGATCAAAGCAATGCCCTCTACGAAAAGCTATTGGGAGTCAAACATTATAAAAT
>JBCCSR010000856.1:0-3294 GCA_039199865.1 Bacteroidota bacterium | reverse complement strand
GTCCCTAATCTTGATCCTCAAGCAATGGTGCGGTTGATATATTTCGACACTTATCTCGATCAAACCTTCATAGTCAATATCCCTAAAAGCGTGTTTGACCGCATTTTCCAAGACGGGCTGAAGCATTAAAGAAGGAATCAGATAAGCTGCTGGTTTGATGCGCTGATCCAGCTTGATTTGATAAGTAAATTTGTCTGGAAAACGAAGCATTTCTAGTTCCAGATAATTTTTCAAAAAGTTGAGCTCTTCTTCTAAAGAAATGTATTCGATCCGAGAGAACTCCAAACTATCTCTCATGAGCCGCGCGAATTTGGCCAAAAAATAGTTGGCAGACTCCACCTCTTTTTTGAAAATAAAATGCTGAATCGAATTCAAGGCATTGAATACAAAATGAGGATTCATTTGATTGCGCAAAGCGGCCAACTCTGCCTCTCGCATCCGGTATTCCACCTTTTGGAGTTGTCTCTTTTGTTCCTCCTTCTGCTGGACCCTTTTCAACTGCCCATAACCAATCCACACCAATAAACCAATCCCCACAATGATGATACACATGGCAAACCACAGGGTTTGACTAAAGTGTGGATCAATTTCAAAAGATAAGCTAGCGATGGGCTGCGTCCATACCCCAGCTTTGTTTTGAGCACTCAATTCGAAAGTGTATTTTCCGGGTTGCAAATCATTGTAGCGGACACTTCGATCGTTAGTAAAAAACCACTCTTGTGCTGTAGATTCGGTATTTAAGCGATACTGATAAAAATACTCCTGATCCTTGCGATGGGAAATCCCCGTGAATTTAATGTACACATCATTCTCATCATGATGGAGTATCAGTTCATTTTGAAAGTCTTTTACCTCGCCATTGACGATCAACTGATCGAAATAAAGGGGAACCAAAGGATAAGTTTGGACCAAATCCGTTTCTTTAAAGTAAGTCATCCCTCTATTGGTGGCCAACCAGTAGTGATCGTTAGCATAAGTAATATCATTCACATAATTGGAGGACAAGCCATCATGAATCGTATAGTTCCGCAGCTCATCTAATTTGAAACTTTGCTCCTCGACCGTATACGTTAGTGCATCCACTCCTTGATTGGTTCCCAGCCATAATTTTTCCTTATCATCCAAGTAAATACAGTTGATGATGTTGCTTTTCAAGCCTTCCTTTTGCGTAACTTGATGCAATTGATTTGCTTGTTTGTAAAAGACCCCGTTGCCAATCGTCGCTATCCATAGATTCCCTCTTGAATCAAATACCATTTCTTGTACCCTTCCCAGTTGATCGTTTATCTCGGGAAAGGCCAACCGAGGATGATGATAATCATTGTGCTCAATTTTGTACAAGCCTTCCGTAGTACTCAACCAAATGGTTCCATCCTTTTCCTCATAAAAGTCGGTAACTTTTTTATCAAAACCCGCGCGAGATTGGCTGGTATTGATCAATTCGGTCGGAGTATAAATCAAAAACCCTTTCTCATTAATGGCAAAGTAATCGCCACTGTTAAGGGGAACAAAAAAGCCAAAGCTATAACGTAAATCACCAGGCCATCTGAATAGTTTTCGCCCTGCTTTAGTGACCGTTCTCGGATAGAGTTCGGTGGTAAAAAAGTCAATGGCGTGCAGTTGTTCTTCCTTTTCGTAGTAGTTGTAAAAAGCACTCAAGTACACGGTATCCCCTTTATTGTAGATATTGGCGAATTGAGATCCCAAGGTATAATCCCCTTTTAACCAATGAAAGTCGAGCTGTTCGTCGAAATGCCCAATTCTCCCCTCGGAGGTGGCAAAGATGACGTTCGATTGTAGGCCTACTGTATGTAAAATTCGTTCAGAGTTCAATTTAGAATCGATGTTTCCCAATACTTTAATGTCAAAGTTAGGTACTAGCAAAACGCCATTCGTTAGCGTACTCAACCAATAATTTCCCTCAAAGTCCTGAATCATGTTGGTGATGCTCAAGTTTTTAAAGAATCGTTTTGCCGGTTGAGCTAAATCTCCTCCTTGGTAGCAGTAAAGTCCTTCATAGCTGCACAACCATAGATTTTGCGCTCGATCCACGTACAAGCCATCGAGGACAACATCAAATTGGACCGTGTCTAACAATTCTCCTGCATCTGAAAATAGCCAGACCCTATTGTGTTGGAAGCCAACCCAGTTGTCATGCAAGCGCTCCAAACGATAGGGATAATGATTGTTCTTAAATCCAGAGCGGCTACAAGAAAAGAAAGCAATACCATTCCTCTTGTAAAAATGTAAGCCATTGGCATTTTGTACTTGTTCAAATGCGGGTAGAAAATCTTCATACTGTAAAGTGTAAGTCTCTCCATCCTTGATCAAGCCCACAAAATCCAGATAGTTGGAAAATTTCCGACCAAAATAGATGCTTCCATCCGGATCAAAAATTAGATCCCCTATCCAAAGTTCATGTCCAACGGAATCCAATAGATGATTGTATTCAAAAGCCCTAAATTCATTGTTTTCATAGATGCTTAATGATCGTTCCATTCCATTCAACCAAAGTCGTCCCCGAAAATCTTCGATGATCTGAAAATTGGTGTTGCTCGTCAAACCATCTTGAGTTGAATAGGTTTGGAATTCATATCCATCATAGGTGCAAACGCCCCGATCCGTGGTCAAGAACAAGCGACCATCTTGAGTGATATGGACATCATACACTTCGGAACTAGGCAGTCCATCATCAATATCAAAATTGATATAAAAGGGATTTTGTGCCAAGACAGTACTACTTGTCAATAGGGGAAAACCCAAAACCAGTAGAAATAAACCAAATGATTTCATCATCATACAATTTGTATTTCTTCTTTTTTTGCGCTTCCTAGAATTTTAAGTGGGCAAGCGTCCTCCCTATCAAATCATGGTAGCAATCAATCGGAAGGAGCAGTCGTATTATCAGCGATACATTTGAAGGGTGGACGTAGGACTACAAAATTAATAGTCCATTCCTAGTCAACATCTTCCAATAATAAGATTGAATAAGATCACTCGGAGTCCTTCCCAACCCTTTTTGGATAAAGCCCTGAATAAAATCTCCCCACAAAATTGGAGCATGATCGCCAATTTGTAGTTGGGGCAAGCACTGCATTAACCAATCTGCAATGGATGGATCCAATTCGAGTGTCCAATTTTGAAATTGTCCGTAAAAGTGCAACCGCGCCATTGTAATGACTCCTCCATCCGTATCAATGGCAAAAGACTCTAATTCCGGTAGGTGATCCAACCAGATGACCATTGCACGTTTGCGAAATTGCTGAGGGACAACCGCCTCGATCGCCTCAATCG
>JBCCSR010000855.1:0-3298 GCA_039199865.1 Bacteroidota bacterium | reverse complement strand
CCAAAATCCCAGAAATAATCCAAATCGCCACCCTGAGAGATACTCGTAACCTCTAGAGTTTCTCCACGACAAATGACATCTTGTGATACTTCCAGAGCAGCCTGTGGGGTCAAACCCGTCACATTAACGTTGTCAATAAACAAATTATTTCCAAAATTACTAGTATGAACAAAACGAATGACGATGGTTGATCCGATATAATTGCCAAGGTCGACACTTTCGCTCTTCCAATCGGTTCCAACCTGTGGAATAAATTCTCCAAATTGCCCAGGAACGGATTCCAATTCCATCCCCGTTTTGTCATAGAGTACGATAGGGAAGGTATTTCCACAATCGGTAGACAATTCAATTTTTAGCCGATCCGTGGTGCTTCCAAAGAAGGTAGAATACTGCGAATAGGCAAGATCAAATAAGAGCCCAACGTCATTGGGCGCTCCCGTCAAATCTACGGGTAACATATACATCATATCCTCTTGAGCATTTACTTCAGCAGAGGCATAAAAATAGTTGTGCATGTACATTGCCGTTCCCATTTCTCCATCTTTTTGTACCACCTCAGTGGCTTCCCAACCAATGTCATCATCCAAGTCGATGGAAGACCAATCTGCTGGTGGAAAAACGCCAGATTCAAAATCTTCTTGGAAAGGATTCCCAGCGCCACTGCCACTCACGACAACGATACTGGTTGAAATGGCATCATTGCCAGCATATTCATCATCTTGAGCTGCGACCTGGAAGGTCACCTCATAAACACCCTCACTACTGATAGGAGCTGGTGTAGTAAAAGTATAATCAATCGTTTCCCCGGGCATAATGGCTCCTCCGATGGTCTCATCGATCAGGGTACCATTGATATTAACCGAAATGGGCGCATCGGTCAACATGGAGGTTCCGTTATTGGTCACTTGAACCGTCAGTGCTCCGTCAAAAGCACCAGCACAAGAATAGGCCAATGGAGTAGAGGGAGAAAGAATGGCATTGATACTTAAATCGGTCGCCAATACACAATCTTGTAAACCACCATCGTAAAAAATGGCCTCCGTTCTTCGACTTACCAAATTGTCTGCCCCCAGGGTACGCACTGCAAACCAGTACGATTGACTTGGATCGGTGATTGGAAAATCGAAGGTTAGAGCAGTTGAAGTACCTACTGGGTCCATGTATTTTTCTCCCAAAACAAAAACTTCGTATTCTCCAGCTCCAGGCACTTCCTCCCAGCTCAACTGGATGTAGTCTGGACATACTTGGCTGACTTGTAAGTTCTGAGGTTGACCTGCAATGGTGAAATCTTCACTAATGCTCATGGCGGGTCCTCGAACGATCATTACTTTTCCAAGTCCGGTAAATTCATCGGGTACAGTCCATTCATACATCCGCTGATCACCAGATACATTGTCTACCACCAACCAAGAGTTACCACTGTCGATGGAATAAACGATAATGAAATTACCTTGATCTCCATGCGCATCCCAGTGAATGCGTTCGACCTCACCGGGAACAAAACCCTCTCCTCCTACTGGATAAGTAATGGTTGGATTCGCCGACAAAAATTCATAAACTACGATGTAATCATGCGTACCAAATGGCAACTCCGTTCCTGTCACTTCCAAAGTATAGGTTCCGGGGAAAGGCATATCTACAACGACTTGTTCCACATTGTTTAGATCATCCGTTCCCTTTAGAGCGGGTAAATCCAAAGAAGCGGGATTTGGTGTGGGGTCAATTGCCCAAGGTTCGTGGATGCCCGTGGTAGCAGTTAAGCGTGTATCAATGTTATTGATCAAAGACTTGGTAGTCAACAGCGCAGATTCTCTCTCTCGCCAGTAAGTCATTACTTTGATTTGACTGACTCCTGCGGGTACTTCAATATCATGGGTTTGCGTCATACCGGGATCAACCGAGCTCGTCAGGTAGCGTCCTTCCTCAATGGTCAACGCTGCGCGATAAGCATTAACGATTCCCCAGCCAAATTTGAAATCCGGACCAACATTGCCATAATCATTAGCCGAGTTCAACAATATGGCTTTGATCAATGCGGCATCGGCAGTGGCTCCTCCGTTGTGTTCGCTGTAGGCTTGGTGCAATTGTGCAGCGATGCCAGCAATCCCAGGAGCTGCTCCGGAAGTCCCTCCAAATGCATCGTATTCATTGTTGGGGTCCGTGGAGATTTGATCTTGACCATTGGCCGCAATATCGGGTTTGATTCGTCCATCATGGGCCGGACCACGACTACTGCTTTCTACTAAAGAACCATCGGAAAACACATTGGCCGTAGCAATGACATTTTTTCCTTGCTTGTGTCCACCAGTAATATTTCCCCATTGGGTACCTGCACCATAACCACAATCTTGGTTATTTGAATTTCCAGCAGAAAAAACGTGCAGGTAAGAAGGGTTGTCATTCATTTGCTGATCAACGGTCGCAGTAGATTCGGTGTAGCCTTCGTTGCAACCATTACTGTAGGAAGAATTTGTCACCAAA
Organism: Bacteroidota bacterium; assembly: GCA_039199865.1. Classification (GTDB taxonomy): domain Bacteria; phylum Bacteroidota; class Bacteroidia; order Chitinophagales; family Saprospiraceae; genus JALZUU01. Next base: position 817 of record JBCCSR010000855.1, on the reverse strand, counting down.
ACGTTTTCCTCAGTGTGCAACTGTAAGGTATTGTCCAAAAAAGAGGCTTCATAATCAGTTACATAAAGCGTTGCTCCGGCAGCCATCCCTCTATTTTTAGGATTGAGGTTACCTGCTCCACACATAATTCCAGAAACACCATCCCCATGAGTTCCTCGGGTGGTCCCAACGAATTCAGAGTTTTGTCTTCCTTGAAAATCAATATGCGGTCCAACATCTCCATCGTCTCTACATTGTACTTTTACACCTTCACCAGTATATTTGCGGCCACCGGGAATACCCGTATCAATGGCACTTGCTCGGTGTAGGGAACGGCCCTCCGTATCATCGGGAACGGCAGGAGGAGCCTCCAATTCTAAATAGGCAACAAAAGGCAGACTTGCAATCTGCTCAATTTGGTCTTGTTCGATTCGGGCCAAAACGAAATTGTTGACGCCATTGGATCTCAGGACCTGAATGCCGGTCTGATCAAAAAGATGCGTCAAATCATTTTGCTTGAGGTTCTTGTGGAACTTGAGCATTACGTTGATCTGACTGCCAAAAACGGCCCACTCACCGAAAGGTCTTTCAATCAGCGAAATCCCCAATTTCATCTCTGCACTGAGAGTCAAAACCGAACGGACCCCGATGGTCTCGAGTAAGGCCAAATCCATTTGTGCTGGGATAGCAGCAATGTAGGTTAGGTGTGGAAGATATTCTAGAAGTTGAACTCCCTGTTGTGCAATCCATTGGTGCTGGGCATTGTTGGGTAGTTCATAAAACTGTAGTAGTCGATAATAGTGTCCATCAATCACTTCTTGCGGATCAATTTGTGTTT
>JBCCSR010000854.1:0-3298 GCA_039199865.1 Bacteroidota bacterium | reverse complement strand
TCATTAAAATATTTCAATTACATGCGTAATTATGAAGTAACTTTCATCGTAGATCCAGTACTGTCGGGCGATGAAATCAAAACGACAGCTCAGTCATATGTCGATCTCCTCAAAAAAGAGGGATGTGAGATTGTACATGTTGATGAGATGGGATTGCGTCAGTTGGCCTATCCCATCAACAGACGTACCTCTGGGGTATACTATTGTATCGAGTTCCAGATAGAAACTGGTGAACTCATTAGCAAATACGAATTGTCTATGCGACGGGACGAACGCATTATGCGTTTTTTGACGGTCAAATTGGACAAGTATGGAGTCAAATACAATGATGACAAACGTAAAGGATTAATTGGTAAGAAGAAAAAATCAGGTGATCAGAAGGACAAAAAGGGCTCTGGTAAAGCTGCTACAGCTACCAAGGCTGCTCCTAAAACTAAAACTGCGGCACCAAAGACCACGCCTCCAGCACCCAAAGCTGCTGCTCAAGAAGAGGAGTAGGCTGAGCTGATCAATTGATTTTCATTTTTTAATCTAAAAAAACTAAGCATCATGGCTTCAAGAGATGATATTAAATTTTTAAGCAATCCAAATATCGGTTCCCAACGTAAGAAATACTGTCGCTTCCGACGATTTGGAATTAAGCACATTGATTATAAAGATCCGGATTTCCTTACCCAATTCGTGAACGAGCAAGGTAAAGTATTGCCTCGTCGAATCACTGGTAATTCACTAAAGTACCAACGTAAAGTAGCCACGGCGGTTAAGCGCGCCCGTCACTTGGCGATGCTTCCTTACGTTACGGATTTGTTGAAGTAATCTTTATTTACTAATCAAGCACACCGCTTTTAAATTCAATATAAAATGGACATTATTTTATTAACAGATGTAGATAAAGTGGGAGAGAAACACGAGATCGTGACCGTCAAAAACGGTTATGGTCGCAACTACCTCATTCCACAAGGCTTGGCTTTGATTGCCAACAAAACCAATCGTAAAAGATTAGCTGAGTTGAAGCGTCAAGATTCTATCCGGGAACAAAAAATGATCGGAACTTATCAAGATATTGCCACCAAATTGGTCGGAGCAGTACTTAAGATTGGCGCAAAGGCAGGAACTAGCGGAAAGATTTTTGGAAGTGTGACCAATATTCAATTGGCCGCTGCCCTCAAAGATCAGCTAGGGGTTGAAATAGAACGTAAAAAAATCATTTTGCCGGAAGAGGTGAAAACCCTTGGCAATTACGTTGCGGTATTGGAACTTCATCCTGAAGTTCGTCCTAACGTCAACTTCGAAGTGATAGAAGAATAGCGATTCATCTATCAAAATATGGCATAAAAATAGCCGGACATCCATGAGATTCCGGCTATTTTTTTTGTAATATTTAGTGCAGTGGGCCTTGAGCTTAGAAATTGCACAACTGCCCTTTCTCCTTCAACCATCTCTCTTTCTCTCGATAGTTGGGCATTGCGTCTGATACCAACTTCCAAAATCTGCTGGAATGATTCAGCTCAATAAGGTGCGCCAATTCGTGAATAATCACGTAATCGATAACATCATCCGGTGCAAAAAGCAATCGAGTGGAAAGATTGACATTTCCTTTGGCTGAGCAGCTGCCCCAGTTGGTTTGATTGTACTTGAGATTGATGCTTTTGATCGATTTGTGAAAAAACAAATTATTGAGTTCGTGAACTCTTCGACTGATCTGAGGCAAAAAGTCTTGTCCCACCAAACGACTCAATAGATGTTTAATGCTTTTTTGCCGATGCGTTTCCGTATCCTGTTGGCTCAGATGTAGTGTAATCACTCCATCCTTTAGCTTTCCAGAATGGGTTTTTCGGTCCGAAAAATCGAATTGCAACAGATAGGTTCTCTGACCCACCCTCAAGGTATCTCCATTTTTGTATCCCTTTCCAAAAAAACGAGAATGTAGATCTTGGTGATTTTGAAATTGTTTTTCTACCCAATCACTAAACCAAGCCAATTGGTTCTTTTGTTGAATCGGGTTCATGGCCATCGGCATCCGCAGAATGACTGCCTTCTTGCCAATCGAAGCCCTCACGTTATAGCGGTTTTCCCGATAAATTTTAGCAGGAACCATTTTGCCATTGACATCAAGGTGCGTATGGAATACTTTTTTCATGAAAGGGGAGGGCTTTATTGGATACCAAGGCTAAATGCTAGCTACTAGCCATGCGTTTTTCCAAATTCTTTCATTAGATTTACCAATACTTCAACGCTTTCATATGGCATGGCATTGTAAATCGATGCCCGGAATCCTCCGACGGAGCGATGTCCTTTGACTCCAACACAGCCCGCTTCATTACACATCTCTAAGAAGGTGTCCTGAAGGTCTGGATGATTCAATAGAAAAGTAGCGTTCATCAAAGAGCGATCTTCCTTGGCAGCAGTCCCTTTAAAACAGGGGTTTTCATCGATTTCTGTATACAATAAATCCGCTTTGCGCTGATTACGTTGCTCAATTGCTGCGAGTCCACCATTTTCCTTGAGCCAACGCATGGTCAGCATACAGACATAGATTGGATAAACGGGTGGAGTATTGAAGGCTGAGTTTTTCTTGATGTGCGTCTCATAATTGAGCATGGTTGGGATCGCTCGATTGACTTTACCGAGCATCTCTTTTCGGATGATTACTAGGGTCGTCCCTGCGGGCCCTAAATTCTTTTGTGCGCCGGCATAGATCATTCCGAAGCGCTCTATATCGATTGAGCGACTGAAAATATCAGAAGACATATCACATACGAAGGGGACCTTGGTATCGGGCCACTGATGATATTGGGTACCATATATAGTATTGTTGCTGGTCAGGTGCAAGTACTTGGCATCTTCAGGAACTTCATAATCCTTAGGAATGAAATTGAAGTTTTGCTCACTGGAAGAAGCCAAGACGTTGACTTTACCGAACAACTTTGCTTCCTTAATTGCTTTGGTCGACCAACTCCCCGTATCAACATAGCAAGCAGTTTCGTCTGCGTCCAACAGGTTCATCGCCGACATGTAGAATTGTGAACTGGCACCACCGGTGAGAAATAGCACCTCGTAATCATCCGAGATATTCAACAGTTCCTTGGTGAGTTGGACCGCTTCATCGAGTACTGCTGTAAACTGTGGGCTGCGGTGAGAAATTTCCAAGATGGAAAGTCCCATATTGCTAAATTGCTTGGCTGCCTCTGCCGCTTGTTCAAGTACTGGAGCTGGAAGAATTGCCGGACCAGCAAAAAAGTTGTGCTTCTTGTTTGTAGCTACGGGAATGGTATTCATTTTTAAGGAAGAATTTTTT
>JBCCSR010000853.1:0-3308 GCA_039199865.1 Bacteroidota bacterium | reverse complement strand
TATATTTAATATAAATTAACAAATCATTCACTCCCTACTATGAAACAAAAATACAATTCAAGAAAAACATTAGAAGACTTGAAAAAGAGCTTCAAAACAAGGCAATCAATGACCTGATCTATAAGTATGTTCACGATATTCGTTCCAGCCTAACTCCGATCAAACCTTATGCAGAATTACTCAAGAAGGTGGAAGATTCCTCAACTAAAAACAGGATTCTAGACCAGATGAGTACATCGAGTCAACAAGTCGAATTGCTTTTAATCCAGCTGATCAAAGATGTGGATCAACTTTGTAAGCCGCAAAATCCGTAAGTCCATAAAGAGAAATTTCTTTTCTCCAAGAAACAAGATTAGTCCATCGCAACGACCTCATGGCTTTTATTTGTTATAGGCTATTACTTATCCAACACGCGTAGGATTAGTTGAACTAATATTTATCCTGTTGGCCAAATCCTAATTGTCAACCGAATCCATCGAAAGCAATTGGTATTCGCCTCGATCGCTAATTTTGAATTGTGGTACCTCTTTGGTATGCTCAAATTGGTCATAAATCACCTTTAATTCTCGCCAAAATTGAAGATAGGCAAGCGGGAAGCGCTGTTCCAAGACAGCCATTTTCTCCTTGGTCAACTTTGCGGGATAAATATTTACGGCAATGGCTTGCTGTCCATTCTCTTTTGCTTGCTTAGCCAAAAGGTACAACTCTTTAATTTTATCATCTCTGATTGGAATGCAACCAATCGTCACACAATCTCCGTGAATAAAAATATCACTGCCCGGCCGATTTTGATCTCCTCTAATCCGATCAGACCGATTGGGATAATTAAGGCCCAGAGACAAATAATAATTGCTTTGGGGATTGAATCGATTGATTTGGTAACATCCTTCGGGGACTTGGCGATCCCCCTCTTTTCGTTTTGGTCCCAACTGCCCGCTCAATTGACAAAAGCCATAATGGATCAGTGGCTGATATTTTTTCTCCTTTTTACTTTTTACCCATACTTCTAATAATCGTTCCTCCTTGAAAGCTCTGATGAAGACTTGAACTTCATTCCATGGAACGTTTAGCGCCCTCAACTTTTCAGTTAGGAAAACCTGCTTTTCTTGCTTGGCCTGTTCTACTCGATCCTTTGGTGCGGTAGAACTTGATGGCGACTGTTTGGAATCAAAACAACCGACTAAAAAATGAAAAGGCATTAATAGTAAAAGGAACAATCCTTGCCTTCTTCTGTGTAATAGAAAAATTCTGAGTAAATGAACCCCAAACGAGTCCATCTTTTTGTCCTTTTCCATGTATCTATAAACTTTTAAAGTTGAGGCCACATCCATGCTATCGCTTTGCTGCTATCTAGCCATACCGAACAGACAAGCCATCATGTTATTTTTTCATCCTATATTTTAATTTAAGTCTTCTTTTCGCTATCAATCAATTTACCCAAAACCTCCTTGATCCCTTCCACGCCGTCCGTGAATGCCGATAGTTGGGCCAGGACCTGTGCCATGGGATCGCGGCCATCTACCTTTCGGAAAATTTTATTTTTCTCAAAAGTAGTTTGAATCGTCTTCCAACGCAAAGCATCTTCCTCGGTTAGGGCTCCAATCAATTCCTTCAATTTCAAGAAGTTGGCTTCTGCCGAGGAGGTCAGAGTTTGTGCTTCACTCTCGTAATGGGTAAAAATCAAGGTCTGCAATTCCGCGTCGTTCATGATGGGTACCACTTTTTCTGCCAATTTGTTCATATCCCGATAAGATCCCTGTAGCTTAAATGCAGGTTCTGTTCGATAATCCTCTCCAATAGCCGCAGAGCGAATGTATTCCTGATTGACTTTTAATACCGTATCCCGGATCACTATTAGTTTTTCCAACACTTGTACGTACTCCTTGATCTCTTCGGGAGCATGATTGGCTTCAAAAGTCAAGCCCTCTTTGCTCCCGGACTCCATCATTTTCAGTAAGGTATGAACATCCTTACTGCTTTTGGTGGCTAATTGCTGTAAAACAGGATTGGAAGTCAAGGCATTTTCAATATAACTCAACTTAAATACCTCCGCAGCATCCCCAATGATGTCCCCCAAATTGTAGATATCGGCACGATTGGCCAACATATCGGGAATCTGAAACTTATCGCCTTGCTCGGTGTAAGGATTCCCCGCCATGATAACGCAAAAACGCTTTCCTCTCAAATCATAGGTCTTACTTTGTCCTTTGAAAACCCCTTCAATTTTGCGCTGTGCATCACAAAGTGAAATGAATTTTTGTAAAAATTCTGGATGGCAATGCTGAATATCATCGAGATAAAACATGACATTATTGCCCATTTCCAAAGCCAAATTCAACTTCTCCAACTCCTGACGGCAAGCCAAGTTGGGTGCTGCCGTTGGGTCAAGTGAAGTAACCTGATGTCCCAAAGTAGGACCGTTGACTTTAATAAAAATCAAACCCAAACGATCGGCAATGTATTCCATCAAAGTTGTTTTTCCATAACCGGGAGGAGAAATCAACAAAAGCATTCCCATCCGATCAGTTCGCCCCTTTTCCCCTGCTACACCAATTTGTTTAGCCAGATTGTCACCAAAGATGGGCAAGTAGACTTGATCGATCAACTTATTGCGAACAAAGGAGCTCAACACTCTGGGTTTGAAGGAGTCCAAACGAAAAGCCTGCTTATATTCTCCGACTAAGGTCTTCTTCAAATTTTGAAACGCTTCAAATTGAGGTACAACTTCCATTTGGAATTGCTCCATCTTCTGAAAAAATGCATGGTAATCCAAAACATAATTTCGCTCACTCAGCACCGGATGACTTCCCTGCATAGCGGCTACTTGAGCAGCGGAAGCACAAGCGATGATCCGACTTTTGGTAAAATCACCGATAAAAAGTAAACCCGCAACCTCATCGACAAAAAACAAAGTATTTTCTACTAAATTTTGCTCCATAAAAGCTTGGACCCACTTACGGATCAATTCGAATTGCTCAACTTTATTGTCTTTCAACTGGCGAACTGAAGTCTCAAATTGCTGCGTCGCTTTGATGCTTTTCAGATATTTCACAAAAGCCTCGTAATGGTCTCCCGCTTCTTGGCTGATGATGAAATCTTCAGCGCGCGATAACTCTCGGAACAAATACTGCGCAACTTTTTTCACTTCTACTCCTACAAACAGAGTGGTACTCTGTAAAAAATTGGACACGACCTTTTCCAAATCGTTGATCAGGAAGTCGAAGCCATGTGTCTCGGGAAAAACTATTAAAATTACTCCTGCACTATTGAGTTGATGTTTTAATAATTCTCGTTGCGCTTCCTTCAGG
>JBCCSR010000852.1:0-3310 GCA_039199865.1 Bacteroidota bacterium | reverse complement strand
GGCAGCTTGCGGTTTTTCAGCCTATTGTCTTCATGGATTATTTCAAAAACTTTAAAACGCCGTTGGGGATGGTGGAAATGGGGGAGGGTTTCGTGCAAAACCGCAAGCTGGCCAGAACCGCCATCGAGTTTGTCCAAAAAAAAGTGACCCTGCTTCAGCGTTGCCCATTGGAGCAACTCCCACTTCGAGTGACGCACAATGATACCAAAATCAATAATGTACTGTTTGACCGAAAAACGAACAAGCCTTGTTGCATCATTGACTTAGATACTTTAATGCCAGGGTATTTGATTTTTGATTTTGGTGATATGGTACGTACCTTTTGCAGTCGAGCAGGAGAGGAAGAACAAGATTGGACCAAAGTCCATCTGGACATCTATCTTTTCGAAAAACTTTGCGAGGGATTTTTTGTGGCCTTGGCTCCGCTGATGAGCAAGGTAGAAAAATTACATCTCATCGACGGTGCATTACTCATTACTTACGAACAAGCCATTCGTTTTCTCAATGATTATCTGACGGGAGATCGCTACTACCGCACCACCTATCCTGGCCACAACCTCAGTCGAGCGCACAATCAAATCCAATTGTTGCGTTCTATGCTAGATCAAGAATTGCAGATGAAACAAATCGTTCAGGACTTACTGGGCTAAAAAGGGCAAGATAATTGGTGCTATCATTTGGCTTCAAGCGTGCACCGCAATCTGTTTTCGGAGGAAGCACACTGTGCATAGCGATGACTTTTGCAGCGCTCCGCAAATGTAGCATTTGTTTAGTAACTTTGTCAAAAAAAACAATATGAATAGAAAGATGAAAATGACCTGTCTACTGTGTCTTTGTTTTTCCAGTTCCCTCCTTGCCTGTGGGTCCAGGCCTTCCAGCGTACTAAAAAATCCCTACATCGATAAATACGTCGATCAAATGGAACCTGGCTCACAATTGGTCCAAGAGGGGTATAACTTTTCGGTAGAAAAAACGACCAACAACACTTACATTTACAAAACTTTCTATCCAACCACCAAACAGATAACAATGTACCACAGCTATCGGGATCGAGCGCTTAAAATAAGAAGTGGGATGACCAAAGAATGGTGGGATAATGGCCTCAAACGTTTTGAAGGCCCCTATGCCAACGGCAAAAAAAATGGAGAATGGAAATATTATGCGGGGAAAAAATCGTATTTGAATAGCTATGGCAACTACAAAAACGGTGAAAAAGATGGACAATGGACCTTTCTTGATTCCTTGGGCAATAAAGATTCTGAAGTCCAATTTGTCGATGGCATTAAACATGGCCCCTACACCATTTACAAACAGGGGAAAGTTAGCAAACAAGGTACTTATGTCAATGGAGAAAATCAGGAAACGAAAAAAGCGATGGACAATAAGCCCCATCAAAAAGGCTCCATGATAGACGAAATGCCTCACATGGCGAGCTGCCAAAATGAAGACAAAGAAGCCCAAAGTCAGTGCAGTGATAAAACGATGTTGATGGCCATTTACAAAAATATCAAGTATCCAGCCTTCGCTCGGGAAGTTGGTATCGAGGGCAGTGCAATCATTCGCTTTTACATCGATAAAGACGGATCCATGAAAGATATCACGGTCATGCGTGGCCTTTGTGATGAAATCAAGGCAGAATGCGAACGCATCATGCCATTCATTCCGCAATGGAATCCAGGTTTACAAAAGGGCGAGGCGGTAAAAGTCTATTTTAATTTACCCATTCGATTCCGATTAGAATAAGCAACTCAATTCAAATAAAATGAATTTTCCTCCCGGACAAATTAAGGCTTGTGTTTTCGATGCGTTTGGCACCTTGTTCAATTTGCAAATTCCTTTTGAGCAAGTTGATGCATTGGCCGAGGGCAAAGGAAAAGCCCTGATGGATATTTGGCGAAACAAACAATTGGAGTATACTTGGTTGCATAGTTTGATGCAGGATTATCAAAGCTTCGATGTTCTGACCAAAAAAGCGTTGAGCTTTGCCATGCAGTCACAGGGTATTTCCAATCCCCAACTGTACGATTTACTGTTGCCTATTTATGAGCGGGCCGATTGCTTTCCACAAGTCCCTGGCGTTTTACAGGAGTTGAAAGATCGAGGCATTCAATGTGCCATCCTTTCCAATGGAACGCCTAAAATGCTGGAGGCGGGAGCCACAAACGCGGGCATCCATCCACTGCTCGATACAATTTTTTCGGTAGCACAAGTTGGTGTTTTCAAACCCGATCCCAAGGTATATCAAATGGTATTGGAAGCGTGGCAATTGTCCAAAACGGAACTGCTTTTTATTTCTTCCAATCAATGGGATATTGCCGGAGCGGCTCAATTTGGTTGGACAACAGTGTGGCTCAATCAATACAATCAAGTTAAAGAACCCTTTGAACCCGGAGCACAGTTGACCATTACTCAACTTCGTGAACTCCCACTTTTATTTTGACAATATTTTGTAGCCGTAAAAACAAAAGATCCAATGTCTCTTCCTTTCCTTTCTGCAATTGTACTGGCGGCCGGAAGTTCTCGACGCATGGGCAAAGCAAATAAATTGTTGCTCCCGTGGCAGCAAAAAGCAGTTGTCACTACCGTCGTCGATCATTTGTTAGCAGTTACCGGAATTGAAGTCATTGTCGTGATGGGGCACGAAGCGGAATTGATTCAGACTGCATTAGGAGAGCGGTCCCTAAAAAAGGTCGTCAATCCAGAACATCTCAAAGGCATGACCACTTCCATTCAATGTGGCCTCCGTGCAACCGATGTGGCTAGCCAGGGTTACATGATTTGTTTGGCGGACCTTCCATTGATTGGCTCAGGTATTTACCAAAACATCGTTCAATCTTTTCAAGCAGTCGTCCCTTCAAACCCGAAAACCATTTTAGTGCCCAGGTTTCAAAAAAAGCGGGGACATCCGATTGTCTTTTCCCAATATTACAAAACTCAGCTCCTCCAGCATCCCATCCTAGAGGGATGCAAACAGATCCTCCAAGATCACCAAAAACATCTTCATTTTTTTCCGTGCAAGGACCCCGCTATTCTTTTGGACATGGATACTCCTGAAGCGTATCAAAAACTCAAGCAAAGTAGGAATTGAACCATTTGTTTTCACAATTATCCATTGAATTTACTCCTCGAAGTATCCATTGAGCTCAATTTCTGTGTCACATTGTGGAGATAAAGTTCGGTAAAACTTTCGAGGACAAAAGATACAATCCATTCCTAATCAGAATTTTAAATGAAATTTTAAACACCATACATCCTGTTCCAATGTCATTAGGACGCCACAAAACGCATCTTTTATTCCGTTTTTCCTTTC
>JBCCSR010000851.1:0-3314 GCA_039199865.1 Bacteroidota bacterium | reverse complement strand
CCACTGCCGAAAACTTTGCAGACTCCTTGTCCACTTTTCCGTTTAAAAACAAATTGGGTGCACCAGAATCTAATAAGAAAGGTTTGCGTTGATCATTGATGTAAGCCTCAACCAAAATCAACCCACCACTCATTTGAAAAGGAAACTGAATAGATTTGGCTTTCGCTACGGGAATGTCTCCCAATAAATGAAAGGGAATTTTTTGGCTACTAGCGATCCAGTCTTCCTGAGAAGAAACAGTAGTTGTCGACAAAATGGTCAACAAAAAGCAGCATAAGGTAATTAGTTTCCGCATAGTAGCGCCTCCAGGTGTAGTTGATCTCTTCGTATTGCAAATCAATCATCTTGCCATTTATCAAGATTTTAAAAATATATTCTCTTTTTCCATGCGAATTCCAATTTTCGTAGGGCAAGAGAGGAATTGATGATCCAGATAGGGAAAAAGGCAACAGGGAGGAAAAACAGGGGGAAAGGAAGCGGCTCCGAAAAATTACGGAGCCGCTAATGTGTTTAGGTTAGAGCGAAACGATCAAACTATAGTTTGATAAACTTCTTGGGAATGAATTCGCCGTCTGTTTGAATGAGTAGGTAATAAATACCTGGTTGCAAGTCAGCAATAGTCAATTCCTGGTTTTGATCAGTAGATTGAATGATGCGCAAAACTTGACCAGTATGAGAAATAATCTGGATGTTCTCGATGTTTCGATCGGTAGCCAGATTCAATACATCGTTGGCAGGATTCGGAAATACTTTTGTTCCTTTTACGGGTGCCGTGTTTCGAAGGGCATAGTCAAATGGAGACGTCGCTTGCTCTACTTCCTCAATCGTCACGATGGTCTCACCTTCCACCAAGGAGCCTGCAATGCCAGTAATGGTCACTTGATCAATGTATACGCGATCTGCATTGCCACTGGCATCACACTGAAAACGGAATTGTGCATTACTGGGAAAATTGTATTGACTACTATTGACCGTTACGGTAGCAACGTAAAAACTGTTGTTGGTAAAACTCGATCCGCTGGTGTAGGTCGCTACGGTACTCCAGGAAGCACCGTCAAAATAGCGTACCCAGAAGTCTTCTCCAGTTTCCATACTATTGGGATAAAAATAAAAGTTGACTTCGACGGCGCTGTAATTGCTGACATCTAAAGTTTGAGAAGTCATGGCCGAAGCCGTTCCTGAATTATCGCGAATGCGAATGGAATAAGATCCTTCGTAGGAACGGGAACCACTGTAGCGATAGCAATCGCTCCCTCCATCGGTCCAACCATCCCAACCTGTTTCGAAGAAAGAAGCCAATAGGACGCCACTAGTCGGACAAGGGTCACAATCTGGTCCTCCACAATCAACACCCGTTTCTTGACCATTCTGAATGCCATCATCGCAAGTGGGGCCAGCGGGTGCCCCCAAACAGAAGTTGGTTGTTTCTGAACTCGTGAAAGCACCACCGGAAGCCAAGGTCGTTCCACCAGAAGTTACGGTATAAGAACCATTGCCATAGCCACAGCAAATGCCATCTCCGTAAGCATCGTAAATCGTAAAGTCAAAACAGCCATCTGCCAAACAGAGGGTTTCGGAGACGGTAGAACCATCAGGATTGTTGGGATAAGTCCCACCAGAAGCAACAGTTGTTCCATTGGAGTTTTTTACATCCCAACTGGTTTCTTCTGGGTAATTGTCCAAATTGATGGTCACCACTACTTCATTCTCTTCACAAGTACTATTACATGGAGGACATACCGGACCTCCACAGTCCACCCCCGTTTCCTGGCCATTCTGAATGCCATCCGTACAAGTTGGAGCGGAACCGCCACAAGTTGACAAACAAGAGGCATTGGCGACCGTATTGCGTATGACATTTCCTGGTTGTGGACCAAAACCTTGAGTAAAATCAATACCCGTCGTCAGGTGACAATAACTCATGATTGTCCCTCCACCCGAAGGGCTTCCAGGAACGGAGCAACTTCCCTCCGTTCCCCCCGCACAACCGTCAATCGCCGTTCCATTGCCATTCCAAACACAAGCATGGGTATGACGAGAACCAATCAAGTGGCCCATTTCGTGAGTAACAACCATTACAGAGAAAGAATAAGTTGGAACAGTACTGTAGGTAGAACTGACACTACTAAAACACTTACTATTGTCAACATTAGAATTGCAAATACCAGAAAATCCAGCAGCAATTCCACCGCTCGCCTGATAGGAAACCAGGTGACTCAGATCCCCATTAAAGGCCCCCGTGTTGGCTTGGTAGGAATTCAACATGGCACCAGAGCTGCCTCCAGAATAAGGAGCGGGCGTATCCCAGGCCTTGATTTCAGAAATGGCCATGTCTAAACTTTCATTGGCATAAAGGGTAATTGATTCATTAAACATTCCTGTGATGTAATTGGTTGCCCCCGTTACACCACCTTTATTGCTGACAATATCATCATCGATTTCAATGTAGACCCGAATGCAATCGCCAACATCTTCGGGTGCATTGAAAGACAACTGACCAGGCTCATAGACGACCCCATCATCCGGTGTTCCACACTCCAGTCCAGCCTTAGATTTCAAACTAAGGTCATTGTAGATAATGTGGGTATTGGTGATTTGGCCTTTTAACTTACCGATTACATAATTGCCATGATCGGTGTTGATCATCCCAATGATTTCGTTGTCAAATACACTGATTGCAACCAATGAATTGGGATCAGCGTCTAGCACACCAAAATAGTAGGCACCGGGCCTGTAATCTACGGCAACGCCGGGACTTGAACTTGCTTGAAGGATGAAATCTGGAGTGAAAATTTTATTGGGCATTAGCGTCATTTGTACATTGCCCAATTGAGGAAGTGGAAACTGCAACTTCAACAGATTTGGTTTTTGATTTTGCAGCTGCTTAATGGCGGTAAAATCAAGATCTACCAAGACACCTTCTTCCAATTCGCTCTTGCTCACACCGTGGTCTTCCAGTACGGTACTGGTATGTTGAACGAGTTGGTAATTAGGTGTCTCAGCCTTGGCTGTAATGGATGCCTTGTTGATCTTTTGGAAAATGGGACCTTGCGCGAAAAGAATAGCAGGTACACACAGAAGTAGTAGCACTTTTAGGTACTTCATAAAATTGTGGTTTTTAATTAGCAAATAAGATAGTTATAGTAAATCCATTGAAATGCATGATCGAGTCTTGCTCGAGCCAATGTCATTTACAATTGGGAATACTCTATTCAAGTTACACAATAGGCTACTAACCTCACGCAGGGTAAAGTGGTGCAATCACTACATCAATTTCAAATAAAACACTTAATACACCAATAACCGGACGGTCT
>JBCCSR010000850.1:0-3314 GCA_039199865.1 Bacteroidota bacterium | reverse complement strand
TGCGAGGGCGTTCGTCTTTTTTTAATGACTCGCGCTCCACAATCGAAGCCAAAGTATACACTTCTTCTGGGCTCAAACCCAATTTTTTGGCCTTATCCAAACGCTTGTCCTTTTTCCAAAAATTTTGATGTTCTTTGTACATTCGATCGAAGAATTCCTTGGCACTTTGATTCCAATAAAAATCGTAGGTGTTGGGGATGAGCAGGCTCATCGCTTGCTGCAAATTGACATCGTAATTCTTTAGAAACGATTCATCCAAAAATAGTTGATGGATGTCCGCAGAATCGGTTTCAATGACTTTGGCCACTTTATGCGCTACCTCTTCGGGGAGTCTTTCGTTATTGAGGACTACTTTTACTGTTGCCTGTTTTCCATTGCGCAAATGTTGAATCAATCTGCGATTGCTCCATCCAGGTTCAATTTTGAAGCGACCAGAACGCATTTCTTCCTTTTGCTTGAAGCTCATTTGCTCAGCAACCCAATCAAAAGATTGCTCGTCTATAATGAGTTCTTGTTTTTTTAGCAATTGGAATAGATCGTCATAGCTAGAACCCGTTGGAATGATGAGGTGATCTTGAGACAGTTGATCGGGGACGTTGGGGGCAAAAATATTTTGGTATTTATCATATCCCAACCATCCTCCAATGGCCAGTACGACTAGGAAAAATAAAAGTAATTTTCTCAACATTTACGTGAAGACTTTTAATTTGGAGAATGCTGTTTTCTATCCATTAACGTAGGAGCAACAAAAGATGTTTTATCGCTGGGGGATTGGAGTTAATACTGTTCTTTCTCATTTGGAAAATCACCCGATTTGACATCACTGATGTAATCTTTCACGGCATCGTTGATGGTATCAAACAGTTCGAGGTACCTTCTCAGAAAACGCGGTTTAAAATCTTTGGTGATGCCCAGCAAATCATGAGTGACCAAAACCTGGCCATCCGTATGTCTACCTCCACCGATACCAATGGTTGGAATGCGAAGGCTCTCCGAAACTTCTTTGGCCAATTGAGCGGGGATTTTTTCTAAAACAATGGCAAAACAGCCCAACTCCTCCAGTAATTTGGCATCTCTCCGCAATTTTTCCGCTTCCTCCTGTTCTTTTGCCCGAACGGTGTACGTACCAAACTTGTAAATCGACTGGGGCGTCAAGCCCAAGTGACCCATCACGGGCACTCCAGCGGATAAAATGCGTTTGATCGATTCTTCAATTTCTTTTCCCCCTTCCAACTTGACGGCATGTGCTCCCGATTCTTTCATGATGCGAATGGAGGAGGCCAATGCTTTGGTCGAATTGCCCTGATAAGATCCGAAAGGAAGATCGACAACGACCAGTGATTTTTTAACGGCGCGTACAACTGAGGAAGCGTGGTAAATCATTTGATCGAGCGTAATGGGAAGGGTCGTTTCGTGTCCGGCCATTACATTGGAGGCCGAATCACCTACCAATAGCACGTCTGTTCCTGCTTCATCTAAAATCCGAGCCATCGAATAATCGTAGGCGGTAAGCATGGTAATTTTTTCGCCATTGTCTTTCATGGCTTGGAGTACGTGCGTCGTTATTCTTTTAACTTCTCTGGAAACAGACATATGTTTAGCTTATTTTGAAGCCCAATATATTAAGAACCTGAAAAAAACCATCATTTTTGAGCTGATGTTTCTGCTTTGTCCGACTTTAGGAGGTATTTACACTTTCGAATGCTAGCCAGCAAAGTCGTTAAAAAATGAAGGCTTGGTCTGCTTTCTGGAGAACTTTCGGGGCAACAGATTCAAGCGGACTTGTTAAAATAGTAGTTCGAACGTCATCTCTTTTTAAATATTTAGTAATATTTGAGCAAAAGATTTACCTTTGAAACATGAAAAAGTATTGCTTATTCTTCGCTCTGATAGCCGTCGTATTGCTCAATAATTCTTGCTCAAATGATTTTGAGTTGAATGCTCCCTGGAGAGATGTTCCCGTAGTTTATGGTCTTTTGTCGAAATTGGATACGGCACATTACATTCGCGTAGAAAAAGCATTTTTGGATGCAAGTACCAGTGCCTTAGAATTGGCTC
Organism: Bacteroidota bacterium; assembly: GCA_039199865.1. Taxonomy (GTDB): domain Bacteria; phylum Bacteroidota; class Bacteroidia; order Chitinophagales; family Saprospiraceae; genus JALZUU01. The sequence goes on along the minus strand of JBCCSR010000850.1, from coordinate 1,256 downwards.
AGCGGCCCGATTCACTCTATTACGAAAATGCAGCGGTCCGCCTGGAACAACTCAACGGAGACAATGTGGTTCGATCTTTCAATCTCAATCGAGTAGATGGCAATTTAGAAGGCTACGAAAGAGAACCGGGGGTCTTTGCGGATGCGCCCAACTTTTTGTACAAACTCAAGCTACCCGAAAATGAAACTTTACAAGATGGGGCAACCTATCGTTTGGTGATCAATCGTGGAGATGACCTTCCAGAAGTCACAGCAACAACAGCTTTGTTGAGCGATATCGAAGTGACCAATCCCGTAGACGGGGTGACGTTCAAATGGTCGAATTCCAATACTCGTCAAACCGTTCAATGGCGATTCAATCGCGACAATGCCGTCTTTTTTGATGTCAAAATGAACATTACTTACAACGAAGCCCCGATCACCGATCCCACCAATACTACGCGAAAAACCGTTACTTGGCCCATTCTGAGAAACGCGACCAATGATTTGAATGACGATATCATGGAGCATCGTTTCTTTACTTCCGAATTCTTTCAGTTTTTATCGACCAGCATTGAAGCGGATCCAGACATCTTACGAACCTTAGTGGATATTGAAGTACAAATTGATGGAGGAGGAGAAGACTTATTTGAGTACATCAATGTAGGTCGAGCCAATACGGGAATCACCAGTTCTCAGATCATTCCAACTTATACCAATTTGTCTGAAGGCTTTGGCGTCTTTTCTTCAAGAGCCAGTTCTTTTTCTGCCAATCACAATTTGGAGAACGCCGCCTTGGATTCTCTACGAAATGGCTTTCGTACCGCTCCTTTAAATTTTCAGTAGACGGTATCATTCCTGCCTTTCTGTCACTATGTCAGTCTGCAAAAAAGAGCGGATGCTGACATAAATGTCATGTCTATCATCGAAAAAATCCATTTTTGGCAGTCAAAATAGGCTAGATTGGCCTTGGCATATGTATTGATGAAATGGAAGTGACATGATGCAAAAATTAAATTTATTTACCAGTAAAAAATACAATAAACAATGGGTAAGATCATAGGTATAGATTTAGGTACCACCAACTCATGTGTCGCAGTAATGGAGGGAAATGAGCCAGTCGTGATTCCCAATGATGAAGGAAGACGAACAACTCCATCGGTTGTGGCATTTATGGACAATGGTGAACGCAAAATTGGTGACCCTGCCAAGCGTCAAGCCATTACCAACCCACAAAGAACCATTTCTTCGATCAAAAGATTTATGGGAAGCCGCTAC
>JBCCSR010000849.1:0-3315 GCA_039199865.1 Bacteroidota bacterium | reverse complement strand
GTACAAATCTTTTAACACTGGGCTTTGGTTGTGAATGTTTTGAATGGTCAGTTCAACGTTTTTCTTGGAGACCCGATTGACAAAATCCGCATTTTTTGAGCTTCGATCTTCATCCGGATTGGTTTCGGTTGAGTCGACAGCGGGCATGATTTTGTCGAGCATCGCGGTGAGATTCCCCAATTCAACATGATCACAAGCCCCTTTGACGGCGCCACAGGAGGTGTGTCCCATAACTACAATGAGTTTGGAACCCGCTACGGCACAAGCAAACTCCATACTTCCCAGGATGTCTTGATTGATAAAGTTACCCGCAACCCGAGCATTGAAGATATCGCCAACGCCTTGATCAAAAATGATTTCGGTTGGAATTCTGGAATCAATACAGCTTAAAATAACTGCGAAAGGGTATTGGCCCGTTGCCGTTTGATTGACTTGGCCTACCAGGTCTCTGTGAAGCGGTTGGCTTACGGTAAATCGTTTGTTTCCCGCTTTTAATAGATCGATTGCCATTTGTGGATTAATGACCGCTTGGCTGTCTGCACTCTGTGTTTGTGCATTGTCGATAATGTTACTACTCATCGTTTGTGGTTTTTTTTTATAGTTAATTGCAATATAAGATGGTTCTTTAGAATATGGTGATTGGCAGGGGGATAATTTTGCTTGCCAATGATTTGTAAATTTTGCCCATTCTTTAATTGGAGTAATAGTTTGTGCGATAAAACTTAGACTTGTTCTGGTGGGGGAGTAATAATTTCGGGATAATGTAAAGCGTTAGAAAATTTTCCGAGGTTAGGATTTGAGTTAGGTAGACTAGAAAGTCTTCTCGGTATTGGATAATATGTAGATTTTTGCTCCAAATTAGAAGTGACTTACAAATAAAGATACTGCCATAAAGTAGCAACGAGCAAATTAACAAAATTGTTGAAGAACGATTCACTTATCATCATAAAAAATAAATTTGTATTTGTAGGCTTTAGGAGCAGGATCGGTTGTTCGATGATTGAATAAATCAATGGCAGACTCATTTCAGCTCACAGATAGTGTAAGATTTTTTTGAGTAGCGGGTTTCTGTTTTTAGAATTCCAGCATACAGAGAGAATGGCTCGTTGAGCAATTTTAGTCAACTCCACAAATTTTACATTCAGGGCATAGCCTTCCTTTAGAGAAGTAGGAATAATAGAAATGCCAAATCGATTTTCTACCAATCTAAAAATGGTGTTGGCGTGAACAGTATAATGAGAAATGCTGGGAGAGAAGCCTGCGCTTTCAAAAATACTCATCACGCGCTCGTAATACGCAGAGCTGTACGTTTTTTCAAATAAAATGAAAGATTCGTCTTGCAATTGCTTGATGCTCTTAAAATTGTTTTGATCAATGGGATGGTCTTTGGGTAGTACCAAAGAAAACGTATCAATCAGGACGGGCTTTAACTTCAGATCACCCGGTACTTGGTTGAGGCGGACAAAACCCATGTCAATATTTTTTTTCAATAAAGCTTCAACTTGCAAAGTATTGTCCATTTCTTTCAAACTAAATCGGATGCTGGGATGGTCTGCTCGACATTGGAGCAACAATTGAGGAATGACGTTTTGCATGGCAGAGCCAACATAAGCAATTTGAATATTTCCTTCTAAACCCTCGCTCAACTGGCGACTATACTGGAGGATGTCCTCTAGGTTTTTAAGCATCAGAGTGGCTTCCTTTTTTAAGTATTCTCCGGCGGCCGTGAGTTTTACTTTTTTATTGGTTCTTTCGAAGAGCAAGAAGCCCAGCTCTTCTTCCATTTGTTTAATTTGGCGACTTAAGCCCGGCTGAGAAATGTAGAGTTTATCTGCTGCTTTTCGGAAGTGGAGTTCTTCGGCAACCGCCAAAAAATACCGGAGATGGCGCAATTCTATTTGATTACTCATAGTTATTGGCTCATGATATAAATGATCTTGCAAGTTATTAAACAAAACTGGAAATTTGCAAGAAAGTCAACTATGTTTAAATACGGTACGGATTTTCTTACGGTTGGAAAAGCATTGGCCATTGCAAATGGTGAATTGAAAGCTGGACTTGCCCAAGAGGCGCGCCAAAAAATTCAATCCTGCCACGAAGCAGTCCTCAAAATTGCGGATCAAGATGAAGCCGTTTACGGAATCAATACGGGTTTTGGCCCCCTTTGCAATACGATCATCAGTAAGGACAAAACCATTGAATTGCAGCGAAAAATTTTGCTGAGCCACAGTGTTGGGGTTGGCCAAGCCATCGATAAAGACTTGGCCAAGCTGATGCTGATCCTCAAAGTTCATTCTTTGGCCAAAGGCTTTTCGGGCATTGCTCCCGCTGTTCTCGACCGTATTTTGTGGCACATTGAGCAAGACATTATTCCGTGGGTGCCAGAGCAAGGCTCGGTTGGTGCTTCCGGAGATTTGGCCCCATTGTCTCATTTGTTTTTGCCTTTAATTGGTGAGGGTAAGGTGTTTTACCAAAGGGCCTATCGCCCAACTGCTGAAGTGTTGGCCGCAGAGGGGTTAGCTCCACTTGAGTTACATCCCAAGGCGGGTTTGGCTTTGATCAATGGGACACAATTCATTGCTGCTCATGCACTCCAACTCGTCGATCAACTGTACAATTGTCTGGCCCACGCTGATCTCATTGCGGCCATGATGATTGAAGGATTGATGGGCTCAAAGATGCCTTTCCATCAAGCGCTGCACCAAACTCGTCCGTTCAAGGGCAATATCCATGTCGCTCAACGCGTCTTTGCCTTTTTGGAAGATTCTCAAATCATGGAAGCCCACAAGGACTGTGATAAAGTACAAGACCCTTATTCCCTACGTTGTGTTCCTCAGGTTCACGGAAGCTCGCGAAATGCCTGGCTCCACCTTCGCGAGGCGGTGGAAGTAGAGATCAATTCCGTGACGGATAATCCCATTGTCTTCTCCGAAAATTTTACCATTAGTGGTGGTAATTTTCATGGTCAACCTTTGGCCTTGCCTCTAGATTATGCCTGCTTAGCTGCAGCCGAACTGGGAAACATATCGGATCGTCGTTCCTACCTTTCTTTAGAAGGAAAATCTGAAGGCTTGCCCAAATTATTGATGGAGGAGACTGGCGTCAATTCTGGCTTTATGATTGTACAATACACTTCAGCTGCCTTGGCAAGTGAAAATAAAGGCCTTTGTTTTCCTGCGAGTGCCGATAGCATACCCACTTCCTTGGGACAAGAAGACCATGTGAGTATGGGATCAATTGGCGGGCGAAAGGCCCTTCGTGTTTGTGGTAACTTAGTGAAAATACTAGCCATTGAATTGTTGTGCGCTACGCAAG
>JBCCSR010000848.1:0-3319 GCA_039199865.1 Bacteroidota bacterium | reverse complement strand
TTTAAATCCTGCTATATCTGCGGGGCTATTCTCAACCAAAGAAAGAGGAAAACATTTTGCTTATGCTGATGCTTTGATGACTGCCAAAGGATTTGCTTCTTCCGTAACACAAATGCGCACTTTCAGAAAAGGTTCGTGGACGTGGCACCACCTTAAGGATAAATATCTAATGGTTTTAGTAAGAATGGATGTTCATCGTTCTTATGGACATAATGGAGGTGTACATATTTGGTAGACATTAAAATAGGCAACAAAAGAGACGAGATCATGCACGCACCACTCGAAAAAAAAGAACATACTGCCGACCAAAGGAAAGAAACCCCTATGGTCAAGGCGTCGGGTGGTTTTTCAAGTTTAGATCAGAGTTCACCCATTTCTACATTGCGCAACACGCCCATACAACGAAAAACAGAAATCATCCATAAAACTGCCGACTTCACCTATAACAATGATGATGGGAACGTTACCGAGCAAGTGGGTGCTAAAATGGAAGCCTACTTAGATCCAACAGATCCCGTAGTAGGCTCAGGAACGGACACCAGCACTGGAGGTCCACAACTCGATCTTTTGCATTCCATCAATGCCATCAACATGGTACGAGGACATCTTTTGAATCATGATCTAGGAGGTTTCGGTGTGAGTGAAAATCTCTACCCCATCAACAAAGGCGCCAATAGTAAACACAAAGGATATGCAGAAAATCCTGTTGGAAAAGAACTCGACAATGTTTTGAAAGGTCATGTAGCCGATCCTGAATACACGGGTATTTACTACAAAGTGGAAGTGGATCCCCTAAGAACCAATAGCGCCGATCTTGCCAACAATCCCTCCACATTTAAGTGTACTGCAGATTTTCTTACAGGTGTTACATCAAGCTCTAGAGGAGTTAAAGCCAACGATCCTTTTTTAAATGTCAATATCACCTCAAACCCTTCCAACAATACCAGTACCGCTATTGATCCTGCAACGGGATTGCCTGCTACCGATTTTATGAGATACAAAACCGTTGCTGATGGTTGGGATCATGGATCAAGATCGGGAACTGTAGAAGGAGCTGATGACGATTGGGCCAGTCATACCGCACCCGGAGGGAGGATACAATTCAGTCAATTGGGTCCCGAATTAGCAGATGCGGGCATTCCTGAAGAAACTGTATATGATAAAATCATCCCCTGGATCAAGGATCACCCGAAAACAACGCTCCTTGGAACCATGGCACTTTTTCTTTTGGTTCGTTACTTATACAACCTCTGGAATAGCGATTTCGAGTTTGAACCAGAAACTGATCTTCCAGAATTGCCCAGCCATTCAGGGTTATAGAACTCATGCTACGCACTACTCTGCAACTGTGTTGCTCCGTAGTACTGCGCGAACCATTCAATACCGTAGAACTACTCTTTATTCAACAAGGGCTTCCTGCTACCTTGCTCTCACAAAACGTAGTAAATCATGACCCTCATTGTAAAAAAACTCGTGATCACCTCTCAGGTCTTTGAAGATCCGCACCGACAAGAACCGTTGAACAAAGAACAGTTCAAACGTGATCTTTTGAGAGCCTGTGAACGTATGTTGGACAAAAAACTAAAACAACTATGACCCTCGTGATCGGAACTTTAGAGAAAATGGAAATCATCGCTTATTCAGACGAAGGATTTTCATCAGTAGCAGGTCGGACCAAAGTACAGGTGAACCCAAGCAGTTACCATCGAACTAAAAAACACAACTATACGGAAACTCCCGTGATTGGTGGAATTCAAGTCTATCGTTTCGGAAATGAAGAAGCCGAAAAACAAAGTTTCGAATTCTTATTTGACGGTTCTGGAGTAGTGGCACTCGCCTTGTCGACCTCCGTGAAAGACAAAGTCGACAGTTTTGTAAAATTGATTTACTTCGTAAATGGAACCACACACAAACCCAACAATCTTTTGCTCTCTTGGGGAGCTTTGCAATTTCGCTGTTTTTGCGAATCCATTGATGTGGAGTATACCCACTTCAATTCTAGTGGAATTCCCATTCGAGCCAAAGTAAAAGCCGATTTTAAACAGAAAATTACCCACAAACAAAACGAAACCAAAAAGCAACAGCAGTCGCCAGATATGACCCACCATAAGGTGATTTCGGCAGGAGAAAATATTACAGGAATCGCCCATGAGATTTATGACGATCCTAGTTTCTGTGTAGAATTGGCTACCTTCAACGAACTGGATACGTTCCGTGGACTCAATCCTGGAACTGAAATCCTAGTTCCTCCCTTAAAAACATCTAACTATGAGTGATATTTTCGACAAACCCACAGATCAATTAGAAGCCGATATTTTGGTAGAAGGAAAATCCATCAGCAAGGAATATCCCGTAATCAAAATTATTGTAGAAAAGAAAGTCAACGAGATTCCAAAAGCCACAGTAGAAATTATTGATGGTGATGCCTCCAAAGGTGATGAAGGATTCAAATCCGCCAGCAAGGTCAAAATTGGAAGTACCATTGAGATCAAAGCAGGCTACAAAGCTAAAACGACAACCATTTTTAAAGGAGTCATTTCAGGGAGAAATACCGAGCAAAACAAGAATGAGAATCCCATGATGATCATTGAGTGTACGGACAAAGCCGCAAAACTCATGGAAGGAAAAAAGACCGTGGTTTTTGCCAAAAAATCCGACTCAGATGTCGTCACCAAAATCGTGAATGATTGCGGTCTGGAAAAGAGTATTACCATCTCAGGTTCCACCAAGTTTGAACAATTGCGACAAGACGATATGAGCGATTGGGATTTCATCAAAAAAAGAGCATTTGTCAATGGCTGTATCTTAGTTCCCAACGACAACAAACTAACCATCAACGCTCCAGACGTGAGTGCAGCAGAGGTGCGAACCTTGAAACTAGGAGACACTATAAAAGAACAGAGTTTGGTGGTGAATGATTCTAACCAACCTACCAAAGTAAAAGCCATCGCTTGGGACCCAGCACAGCAAAAGAAGATTGAAGCCACAGCAGCCGAACCAACAGTGAACGCTCAAGGGGATAAAACAGGAAAAAAGCTTTCCGAAAACAAAGGAACCGAACACATTTTAAGATCTGAAGTTCCCTTAGAACAAGGAGTTCTAAAAGCTTGGGCCGATGGATATTTAAAAATGCTTCGATTGGCCAAAATCACAGGTCGACTTAATACGCAAGGAGATGCAAAGTTTCTACCCAATACCATTGTAAAATTGCAAGGCTTCGCCGCCGAATACAACGGGAAAGGTTATATCGGAGGAATCAAACACACCATTCTCCCAGGCGACTGGGAAACAGAATTGGAGCTAGGTCTTTCCTTAGGAG
>JBCCSR010000847.1:0-3319 GCA_039199865.1 Bacteroidota bacterium | reverse complement strand
CGGTATTGGAGCCTTCTGCTCCAGTCAGTTCCACATTGATTGGATCAGCAAGGCCATCACCCGCACAAATGGTCGTAGGATCTTCCGTGGTCAATTCTCCTCCATTGACACTAGCTGGCGTCCCTTCACAAGTACAACCATCCGCTGCAATCACATCATTAATAGTATTCAAATTATCATCATCACAAGCTATGCCCGGATCAGTTGGCAAGTTAGGATCGGTATCATCACAATCTTCCGTAACGGGAATACCGTCTCCATCCGCATCAATCAACTCTCCTCCACAGGAACAACCATCCGCACCAATAACATCGTTTGCTGTTGTGGCATCTCCATCATCACAAGCTGTTCCTGGATCAGCAGGAATACTTGGATCAGTATCGTCGCAATCTTCGGTAATAGGACTTCCATCACCATCGGCATCAATCAAAGTTCCTGAACAGGAACAACCATCCGCACCAATCACGTCATTCTCTGTATTCATATTCCCATCATTACAAGCCGTTCCCTCGATGGCTGGCAAATTAGGATCATTGTCATCACAATCATCAACATTACATACCCCGTCTCCATCCGTATCGATAAAAGTTCCTTGGCAATTACAGTTTTCATCAAACTGATCATTGATCGTACAAGCATCCCCATCATCACAGCTTTGCTCAAAGCAACCCGACGACAAAGTGATGTTGAAAGAACAAAGTTCCGTGTTGTTACAATCATCAGATAATAGATACAAAACAGTGTACGTTCCAATTTCAAATAGTGAACCACTTTCGGGTCCCGAAAGCTGCGTCACCTCTACGGCTCCACTGGTAGATCCGCTGATCCCCGTTGGCGCATCCCAAGAGATGATGGCATTTGTGCTCGTTCCAATTGTTGCTTCATTGATGTCTTGTGAACAATTGACTTCGAGTGCAGCCAACTTTTCATTGACGATTACATTGAAAGAACAAACCTCCGCATTTCCACAAGAGTCGGCAACGATATAACTTACTACCGCGTTTCCAATGGGGAAAGCTGCTCCACTTTCTGGATTGCTGTCTACTCGATCAAAAATAATATCATCGATGTAACAAGTTGAAGTTACTGTGGGTAAATCCCAATCAACAATGGCTGTATCTTCACAGGGAAGGGTCTCTACAATGATATCTTGAGGACAATTGCTTAAAGTCAATTCAGATGGAGTTCCTTCTACGACTACATCAAACAAACAAATTTCTTCATTTCCACAATCATCTGTGATGCGATATCCAATCTGAGTGGTCCCAACTGGGAAGTTTCCTCCATTTTCAATTCCTTGGATTTGTACAATACTGACTTCCCCATTATTGCTATTGGGTACGCAAGCATTCAAATCACCATTAAAATCCCCGTGCCCTGACTTTGACCCCGCAAGATCAAACCAACCGGAAATTCCGAAATCGCCATCTTTTAGGTTGGCCCCAAAGCCCACTTGGAAACCAAATTCATAATCGCTCGGAGCGTGGGTGATTTGCAGTGTTTTTCCTGCATTCGCACCGAGTCCCTCGAAAGTAGAATTATTGTTGTCCAATTCATAATAGGTCCAAGTCGTATGATCTTCCCCCTCAATGGCATTATTACTTTTGAAGCTACGCCCCAAAGCAGACCAAGCGGACCAATCTCTTTTGTTGATCAAATTGACGGTAAATGCCCATTTTCGATTGGCATTATCCACCCGCTCAACAACCCCCGTCAAACGAGCCGTTCCATTAGCAAATTCTTCAAACGAAGCTCCCGCACTGGTCACCGTATACTCGCGGTTCGTAGGATCATCATCAAAATCAATCCAAACCAATCGTTCTCCGATTCCATTGCCACTAGGACCATGATCTGCTAAACTACAAACTTGAGGGGTGGGTGTCAGTGGCGCTGCTGGGCAAGGAATTTCTACCACGTATTCGGCGGTAAAGTGCTCATTTCGATCGGTCCATTGACCATTCGAACGGAGTAGCCGCACATAATCTTCACTCCCACCAGCGTTATTGGGCTCACCAGATTTCCAATTCAAGTAAGGGGCCAAATCACCAAAGACCGTTCGGAAGGTTCCCTCCTGCGCTTCATCTGTTAAGCCCAACCAAACATAATCGGCCAAGATATTGGATCGAATAAACTCATTCTCCGCAGCATCGTTGATGATGGCCAAGTGTCCACCAAAGGCCTCTGCCTCTGCCCTGGCTTGTAACCAAGTATAATTGTTGGTATTGGAACAATAATATTTGCTATCATTGAACTCACCCAAGTAAATTAGATTGCCAATTGAATTTGAAATTTTTGCACAATCTGGTTGCCCTCCATTTGAACAAGGCAGTTCCATAACTGCCCATTTGATCGCCGTAGCACTTGCATCATTCCACTGACCATTTGCCCAAGCGTGGGCATAATCTTCGCCGTTCCCATAATTGTTGGGCTCCCCATTTCCCCAATTGGTATAAGAGGAATTGCCACCAATCCACTGAAAGTTACCTTCCTGCGCCTCATCCGTCAGGGCCAACCAAAACTGACCTGCCACTGCATTTGTCAAAAAAGCATTCTCTTCTGCATCATTGATGATGGGTAAATTGCCACCTCTCGCTTGTACAAATGCCAGTGCATCGGCAAAGGGCAAATCTCCATCTGGTTTTTTGTAGTAATGAGCATTTCCAAAAGTTCCCAGGTACATCATTCCATCTATACTTGGCGCATTGCTACAATCTTGCGTTCCAACAATACAATTGGAACTCGCTTCAGGAGCTGTCCAACTGACCTCCGCGAAGGGGGCGCCTGGCAAAGTAGCAACCTCGACCTCCTCTGGACAAGTAGCAGTAATGTCCTCATCATCTACCGGATGTAATGGTTCTTGAAATGGAATAATTGTAACAAAATCCTCGCAAGTAGAAGTCACACCATTTTCATCAGTAATACTCAACGTTACAATGCTCACCCCAGCGTCAGCAGCGGTAAAAGAAGTTGGCGTAACACTGATGTCAACCAATTGGGCGCCACAACTTCCGTAGCTATTTCCCTGATCGATATCCTCAGCAGTGAAATTGACGATACCAGATTCATCTAACTGAAAAAACACCCCTCCTTTACAAGCAGGAACGGGTGCAGGAGTATCGTTGATGTCGTTAAATACCAAACCAAATTCTAAGTTGGTTTCGTTGACGGGGCCATTGATTTCGTAAATGAGTCCGTCACTGAAAATATTTCCACCGATTCCGTTATTGGCATTTTGAACGAGTATCGCACAGATCTCCAAATGGATACTTCCCGAGTTATTCAATCCATTATTGTTTTCCAATCGTCCGGCAGAGTTGAT
>JBCCSR010000846.1:0-3324 GCA_039199865.1 Bacteroidota bacterium | reverse complement strand
GTACAAAGAGGGAAAGCAGATACCCAAGTGAAAGCAAGCTGAGCACTATATCTCAGTCAGCAATATTAACCATTTTATTGATCAAAATAGAAAATCACTTACATGAAAACAGTTGGTGTAAAAAAACCTGGTGGCTTAGATCACTTATCGATGGAGGAGCGTCCCGACCCCATCCCTGGCCCCGAAGAAGTCCTCGTAAAATGGAGGGCAAGTTCTCTAAATTATCATGATTATTTGGTTGCCGTTGGTGGTATTCCGGTAGAAGACGGTCGGATACCGATGTCTGATGGAGCAGGAGAAATCATTGCGATCGGAAATATGGTCAACGAGTGGAAAGTTGGTGATCGGGTCATGTCTATGTTCTTCCCCAATTGGATTGAAGGCCAACCCACCCTCAAAAAAACGATGTTTATCATGGGGGAAACCATTGATGGTTGTCTTACCGAAAAAGCTTGCCTCCCTGCGTCTGCGATCACTGCTATACCGAATGGTTATGACTTTGCCGAAGCGGCTACGCTACCCTGTGCAGCACTTACCGCTTGGCGTGGTTTGATCGAAGAGGGACAGCTCAAACCCGGAGATAAAGTATTGGTGGAAGGAAGCGGTGGGATGTCCATCTTTGCCCTACAAATTGCCAAAGCAATGGGGGCCCGAGTCTTTGCCACCACTTCTTCACCAGAAAAGGCAAAGCGATTAATGGATTTGGGGGCCGAAGCAGTCGTCAACTACAAGACGGATGCACGTTGGGGCAAAAGTATTTTTACCCAAAGCCATGGAGGCGTCGATATCGCTTTGGATGTCGGCGGCGGTTCTACTATGAAACAGACCATTGAAGCAGTAGCCATTGGTGGAAAAATCATTTCCATCGGCATTTTGGGTGGTGGACGAAAGGGAGAAATCACCTTTCCCAAACTTTTCTTCAAACATCTTGAAATGAAAGGCATTGCAGTGGGCAGTCGTCAGATGCAAGAAAGAATGGTGGAAGCCATCAATCAATTCGGTATCCGACCAATTATCGACAAAAGGTTTGCAATGGATCAAGCGGCAGCAGCATTTGAATACCAAGCATCGGGCCAACACTTTGGTAAGATTGTCTTGGAATACTAAGTAGTCTTCAACAACCGGCAGTGTCTATTTTCTTTGCGAAGTCAAGCCGGATGGCTTTGATTGATGAAAATAAGTAGTTGAGTAAAACCTCATCATTCAACGAGCAGTGAGCCGGTAGCAAGCATATGTCTCTCCATCTCGCTGCCCATTGAATGACCAGAACCCTAAGGATGTGATCCAATAATCCTACCCTAATCAAGGGAATCGAGCAGGCTTATTCGATAACAAAAGTACGGGTCCCAATTTTACCGTTTACCTCTAGCCGCAATAAATAAGTAGACCTGGGGAGCGCTCGTAAGTCTATAGAGGCTGTCGACAGAGGTAAAGTGCCGCGCTGAAGCATTTGTCCCTGAATGGTGTAAATGGAATACTGGGCAGGCCCCTCCAATTTTTCCGTCAGATAAATGCGATTGTTCCGAACTGGATTAGGAAAAATTTGAAAGTCAAAACGCTGTGGTGTGGCAGTCAGTGAAACCGTTTCTCCGATTTTAAAGCGAAAGACAGCAAAATCAGCAGGCCCGTATTCCGCAAAGTTTCGCTCTGTTTTGATGACCAGTTGATAGGCTTGCTCCCTCACATGCGCTTCTTCTACTACCCAGGTAAATTCAGCACTTGCCGTCCCATCACCAATATCCGTTGCAAAGGTCGTTGCATCCGGAAAAAGGACATCCAAGCCAAAGGTAGCACTGATTTGGATCCCTAAAAATGGATCGAATTGAGGCACCAACATTTGAATCCGGACTGTGTCGCCAATCCCAACTGCATTGACTACATTTTGGGGAAAACCTTGCGTTTCGAAAGATGCTGGTGGATCGCCTCCCTCTTCTACCCTAATTTGCATGTCTCTAATGATGCGATCGATTTCTACACCATCACGGTAAGATTTAATCAAGATGGCTACATTGTATTCACCAATAATGGTAGGATTGGTCCAATTGACAACTCCCGTTTCTGGATTGATGCTAAAACTATTGCTACCAGATCCCACTTCATTGGGGAACTGATAATCCGGTACTTCAAGTCCTTCTGCTTGTAGTGGCACGATCAATTCATAGGCAATGCTGTCTCCATCTACATCAAAAGCATTGGGCACGTGGATGAAAGGTTGTCCTACAAAGGCCAAATCAATTGGTGGAACCATTAAGACGGGAGAGCTATTGATTTGGTTAAAGTTTAAATCTTTGAGCTGGACTTCTGTTTCTAAATGAAAAGCAACATTAACTGAATTGCCATTGGCAATGTTTAAAATTCCACTGTTCCGATTGGGGTCCGTCATAGCCAATTTGTAGTTCCCTAAATCGGTGTAAATGTGAGTGGCTTCGTAGACATTTTTCTTCGTATCAAATCCTATTGGTTCTCCGGAGCCTTGTCCATTGATTCTTTGAATCCATTCACAAGTTCCATCTCCCCAGCAAAAATTGAGTGAATCTCGATCAGCAGCCAAGCTGCTTTCTCTCGTGTAAGTAATTACGGTAGCCCGGATCCTTAGTTCATCTAACTGAGTAAATAAAATTTCACCAGAACGGTTGTGGGTGGCAAAAAGCATGCTTTGTGTACACAACAAGCACAGCATGAAGTTGAAGCATCGAATTTTCATTTCATTATATTTCAGGAGTGAAAAAATGGGTAGATGGTAGGAATATTAGATGTTCAGCGCCCGATGGGTCAGATATTGATTTGAGAATATATCTATACCGTTTGTAATGGCTTGATGAAACAAAAGTAAGATAAATTTATTAAAATTGCAATTGACTTTTCCATGCCAAGTATATCAAAAAGACCTTTATATTTGTAAGGCTTAATCCAACAACATTGATCAACTTCACGCTGTCAAAATGAACTTGAAACACTTCAATTATTTATTCACTTTCCTCTTTCTATTTGCCTGTAAATCTGGAGAAAAAGTGGTTGCTCCAACCCTTCAGGATGATGGAAAAATTGAGGTAGTTTTTTTACAAATCAACGATGTTTATGAAATTGATGCCTTGGAAGGGGGCAAGATAGGTGGCATGGCTAGAGTCGCGGCATTGCGTCGACAATTGATCAATGAAAATAGCAATACCCTATTCGTTCACGCTGGAGACTTCCTAAATCCCTCTTTGCTTGGCACCTTACAACACGAAGGTGTCCCCATTCAGGGCCGCCAAATGATTGAAGTGATGAACAAGTGTAAAATTGATCTCTGTACTTTTGGCAATCATGAATTTGATCTCAAAG
>JBCCSR010000845.1:0-3325 GCA_039199865.1 Bacteroidota bacterium | reverse complement strand
CCTGCGTGGGCGTTTTCAATGAAAAGGTAGTCCCTAGTAGGGTTGGGAAAAACGCTAAAGTCCGTTTGAACGGCTTTGGGTTGCCCCTTTACTGCCTCGCTCCATTGGACGAGACCATCGCTATTGATGGTAAAAATCCCAAGAGTGTTGATGCCTTGATGGTCTAACCTTCGAGCATGAGTACCTAATGCAGCCATTGCTTCGCTTGATGCTTGGGCATCAGGACTTAGACGATTGACCTTACATTTGCTGCGATCAAATCCACGGAGTTCATCGGCCGCCAACCACTGAAAGCGAAGGTCAACTTGGGAGCCACCGGGTTTTGCTTCATCGATATACCAGGAGGCATTCACGGCATCTTTGTGGATCACTTTGCCCAAAGTCCCTTCTTCGTATACGGCCTCTTCCACTCTGATTTTCATTTGATCTGTGGTCCCCCTGTTTTGTAATTGCAGCGGTTTATAAGTATTGACGCCAATGGGAAATTCAACCGCTTCGATGCCTACGATTTGGTTGAGCGTTCCATTTCCGGAGGTTTTGATGTATTCGTTCTCGCTGTATTCGTCGATGCTCGCGCCAGCTTCGATGTTTAGGTTGTAGTCGCCCAGGTCCAATAGACCACTTGTCAAATGTAGGGCGTTGCGGATACTAATGTCCTGGTCTAAGGCGACATTATTTACCTGCTTATCGATGGTCAGATTGTAAAACGTGGTGTTAGCGGTCCCTCCAATTTGGGCTTGACGGTCTTGAGCATCACCAGTAATGAGCACTTCGCCCCTTGCGGCGTGGTATGCTCCATTGTTGATAAATTTAGTATTTTCCAACACTAAATAGCCACCAGATTGTACCAGTTGATTTTGGTCAATGGTCAAAACGGTCTGTGCCGACAAACTGATGCTGAGGAAAGAAAATAATAGAAGGTGAGATAATTTTTTCATTATTTTGGTATAATTTGAATACCGGAACGTTGGGATGAAGCAAGCTTTCCTTCCGGTATCTTTAGTGAGTTAAATGATTTAGTAAAGCGAAAAAAATAAAGGGAACAATTTTATTTTATGACAAGATCAACCAAAGGGCGATTTGGCTTGAAATGAAATTTCAAAGTTCAGGTTATTTTTGAGCCGCTACTTAGTATTGAAAAACTATTGCCAGGCCACCCAATCGAGTTTCAACTGCTGACCCCAGCCCCCCCCTGGAGCATCCACTCGGTAGACATTGACTGTAAACGAATTGTTGCCAATAGATTTGATAGTGGTGACAAACATATCATTGTAGCCACCTTGGGTAATGGGGGTGACCACTACCTTTGGTGCAGAAGAAAAACTACTACCATAATTAATAGTGACCGATTTGACCCCACCACCACTTTTGGAACCGATGTGTGCCCGACCAGCCCTCATCTTGCCAATAGCCGTTCCACCGTTTCCAATCTTCAAAGAACCAGTTACTTCTGCATTTCCATTGATACGAGCCAGATCATTGTCAAATTCTCCATAGATTAGGGGATCATTAGTACCTGCATTGTCTATGTACAAACGATTACTACCTACTTCAAATTTACCCGCCTTATCTCCAAGAAAAACATTATTAGAACCCTCATTAAGAAATCCTGCTTGATTACCTACGAATACATTTTGGGATCCGGAGATGTTGCCTCTTCCTGCATCAGATCCAAGCATCACATTTAGGGACCCATTAATATTATGCCCAGCCAATGCACCTATGATGGTATTATTGGTGCCGGTATCTCCATGTCTAGCTACTTGATCTCCAATATAGACATTGCGAAAACCAGCGTTATTACCTAATCCAGTATTTTTACCCATAAAAATATTGCCATAACCACTATTTTTTATTTGCTCTCCAGTTGCGAAGAAAAAATTAGTGCCATTTTTTACGTTAAAAATGGGATGTCCACTTGCAGTTTTGGTGATGTCAAGAACATTATTTCCCCCCACATCAAATTTAATGACATCATGATCCGGAGCTTGTTCCACATTAATTTTAGTATCCGCATCCCCATCCTGAATGATATTTTTCACGCTATTGAAACTAGATAAATCCAGCGTATGGGGCGCTTGCCCATCATCTTGTAAGGAGATTTCTAACGTATTGCCATTCAAGTTTAAAACATCAATGGTTTGATTATCCGCATTTGCGTTATCTGACCAGTTAATGTTACCTGCTCCGTCGCTTGTCAATACCTGACCTGATGTACCATCTGTTGTTGGAAAAGTATATTGATTTTGGATAGTCAAACTGCCATTAATGGCAGTATTGCCATTGATGATGTCAAGCGCAAACCCCTCCTTGAAAGCATTGACTCTCATGTAGTAATCATGATTGGCAGAATTACTTCTCACTTCGGGGAAAAGACCTGGTCGATAAGGTAATGATGCTCTACTGCTAAAGCCAATAGTGTATATCATCCCCTCCTCCAAAGGTACCTGCTCGGAAAAAATACTTTGAACCATAGACTTGATGTAGCAGTAGATGTTTGCGCCGTCGCTAATAAGGTGCCATTCGTTCCTTCCCCTTCGTACAGCGAATAGGTAACTGGTGGAGATGGCTGAGCATCTTGAGGATCTACTGCTTTCATTTCGACATGATCCAAAAAACCATTCGCATTAGGGATGAAGGATTGCCAGCCAGGAATAGTATTATCGGTAAAATAGTTATTCGTTACTTGGGCACTATAGTCGGCTACAGTACTTGAATTGGCCTCTTTATGATAACCTAATCGAGAATCTCCATTCAAATAAGTGACCTCAGAATTGACCGTGATCAACTCCTTTCCTGCTACTGTAAAACGAATATGGTCCTCATCCGTATTACGCTCCACCTGTATTTTGGTATCTTCATCCGTATCCACCAATTCATCAACCATCCCGTCTTTTATTGCTACCCAATTCGTACCATCATAAAACCAAAATCCAATGGTCTCGGTATCGTAAACCATCAAGCCGGTAGCTGGATTGTTGATATTGCTTCTTTGACTGGTCGTCATCCGCGGAATCAAAATTCCTTTGCTGGTACTGCTGATATCAAGCATAGCAGAAGAGTCTGGTGTAGCACCACTATTATGGATGGATAATCGTCCATTGATTTGCGTGTCCCCGCTTTTGTGAACAATCAGGGCATCCGAACGACTGTTGTCAGCGGTTCCATTACCAACCACTAGGAGTCGATCACTGGCAGCAAAGCTATTGGTGTTGGCAGGGGTATAATCTGTGTTGTAAGTACCAAGAACGGTCTCGGCGTAGGAAGGTGCTTTGGTTTGATGCCCTAGTGCCGTTGCCGTTTTTCCACTGGCCTCCGTATCATG
>JBCCSR010000844.1:0-3328 GCA_039199865.1 Bacteroidota bacterium | reverse complement strand
GCATACCGGATGGGTTACTTTAGATGGACAATTATTGACAAATCGAGTGAGGCTCACCTCATAACAACCAGGTTGTTCATAACGATAATTATTGTGGATGCTATCTGAGGTATTGCCATCACCAAAATCCCAAAGTACGCTATCCGCAGGAATTTGATTGGTAAAATCCCGAAATCTGACAATCTCACCCAGACAAACTTCAGTGGGAGTAATCAAGTACTCAATGGGTAAACCGATAGTGATGTAATTATTTAAAACCAAAGTATCCCTACAGTTGGTCAATTGATTTTCTGCAAGTACTGTTACCGTAAAATTACCGGGTTCTTCGTAGGTAACAGGTCCAGGATCGGCCCCATTGAAGCTAGTCCCATTGCCAAAATTCCAAATATAATTGACATTGTTGGCACTACTCAAATTGGTAAACTCAACCACAAAAGGTAAGGTGCAACTCGTTGTATCGCTCGCAAAGATATTCACTTCTGGATCGGGAAAAACTGTCAGTAGATCAGTTTCGGTTAGCGTATTGGTACAACCATTATCGTCTTTTACTGTCAAACTTACGGTGTAGTCATCGGACAGATTGTAGACACTGCTAATTCCAGTTAAACTTCCATCATCCACAATGACGCCACTGGATCCACCCACTCCCCAAATCCACTCGACAATTTGGGCATTTGTAGAGATCGACTGGTCGATAAAATTGACCATCATCGGTGCACAACCTTCCGATTGGGAAACCTCAAATTGGGGATTGGGCAATTCAAAAACTATGATATAATCTGTTTTGCAAAGAGATCCAGAGTTGCCTTGATCATCCGTGACAGTCAGACAAATTTCGTAATTGCCAGGTGTTCCAAATATTCTTCCAGGATTTTGATTGGATGAACTTACTCCACCCAAGTCCCAGGCCCAACTGACGATACTCCCCGCAGAGGAGGTTGATAAATCGTTGAAGAGTACTTGCAGAGAACCACAACCCGTGGTTTCAGTAGCATTAAAATCAACAGTTATTTGTGCATTGACTTCTTTGTTGGGCAGTAAGAAAGCAAGCAGTACAAAGGCTAAGTAGTGTGTGAATTTCATTGTTAAATTACGATTGACCATTAATCAAATGGAGTATTCGCAACAGGGTTTTCAAATTTTCCTATCATTGACCACCAAATCGGTAGCCATTACCATTAGCCCTTCATCAATATCATGAAGGATACTAATAAGTAGTTTAAGCATCACTTTTCCCCTAAGGGAACGAGAGAAAAAACCAGCACGCAGTTTTCTCATCATAGAATGCTTCAAACAATTCCAATAAAGGATTGATACACTTAGGTCAGGTTTTATGCTGTCGGATTCAATTTCACAGCTTGTGTAGAGCGTTAGGCGGAGGCCTGAAATTTAAACAGCGAGGGCAAAAGTAAGATTTTTCTGGGAGATGAAAGGAATATCGAATAAAATTCACTGGTATTTAAACAAAAGTTGGGAATAGGTCAATTATTATACAATTCGACCTATTCCCAATCCTGCGCTCTTTGCGGTGACTCAAATGTCTCCGAAAGGAGTGGTTGTTATCTGATAAGTGTTACATCGCCCGATTTGACGATTACAGAGCCATCTATTTCACAATGCATTTCAATCATGAACACATATACTCCACTGGGCAGTGGACTGCCCTGGAAGGTGCCATCCCAAGAATCACTAATATTGGTCGTTTGATAAATCAGTGCTCCCCAACGATCAAAAATTCGATAACTAATGATTTCTTGAATTGACGGAGTAGGAAAAAGTTCCAAGCGATCGTTGGTCCCATCACCATTGGGGGAGAAAACGTTGGGCACCTCCAAGATATTTAGCGGACAAGTTTGGTGAGCCACCAAAACTGCCGGTGACTGGCTCGTACAGCCCGTCATTTCATCCGTTACCGTTACAATGTAGACAGAAGTGGAATCGGGACTGACACTCGGATTTGGACAATCGGTACAATCTAGTCCTTCTATGGGGCCCCAGTCATAACTGTATATACTAGAATCTCTAATCTCTGCCGACAGACGAATTTGTTGTCCTGGGAAATAATTAACGTAATTGGGCATCGTAATATTAGGCCCCTCAATGACCTCGACCGTAGCAATTGCCGTATCCGGTGCACAATTGTCTATACTGGCGATCACTTGATATTGAGTCGTTTCTGTAGGGGAGGCTACGGGGTTGGCAATGTCGGTTGCGGACAATCCAGGAAGTGGTTCCCAAAAATATTGATCGGCTTCTCCATCCACAACCAGTTCGACGGAATCTCCAGCGCAGATGCTGACTTCCTCGGTAAAAATCTCTGTTCCTTCCCGGAGATTGATCACTACAGAATCCGTTAAAATACAGGCTCCATTGTCAACGCTAATCCGATAAGTGGTTGGCCCTTGTGGCTGGGCTGTAGGTTGCAAAATATTGGGGTCATCCAAAGTTTGGGCTGGGCTCCAAGTTACTGTCCCCTGCCCGCTTCCATTCAAGACGATTGATTCGCCCACACAAACGGTGCTTGGATCTCCGGCATCGACATCCTCCGGATGAAATACCTCCACAAAAACAGAGTCAAATATCTCACAGCCTTCATCTGTAGTCACTCGAACCAAATAATTGGTGCTCTCTTCTGGAGAGGCCAATGGATCAGGACAATGGACACAATCCAATCCATTGATCACCAACCATTCTGGCTGATTGCCCATGGTGGTTTGCAACTGTACCTCATCGCCCTCACAAATACTCTGATCTTCACCAGCAAAGGTTTGTGCTTGATCGACAATACTCAACTGGACGGAATCCACGGAAGTACAAGCGAAGGTATTGGTTACCGAAACCACATAAGTCGTCGTAGTCGACGGTGTCGCTATCGGATTGATACAAGCTTCATAGCAAGTCAAACCAAGTCGATCTTGCTCCCATTGATAGCCCAATAAATCATCTCCTCCCGAGACTTGCAATTGGACCAATTCATTGGCACAAATCGTTGTATCAGCAGTTAGAGAAATGATTGGAGCTGGAAACGGTCGAACATCCACTTGAACAGTTGCACTCCGACTACAGCCATTGGCTCCCGTGACCACCAAAGTATAAATAGTAGTATCCTGAGGATTGGCCAATGGATCTAGGCAGTTGGTACAAGTTAAGTCAGGTGAAGCCAACCAATTAAAAGTCATTCCCGCAGTATTTGTACCAAGATCCGCATTCAATTGGGCATATTCTCCCATGCAAATACTAGGTCCAGTGCTGACACTGACCTCCGGAAGACCCAAAGTTGAAATGCTCAAAGTAGTAGAGTCTTCACAACCAATATTGGAAACCACAT
>JBCCSR010000843.1:0-3333 GCA_039199865.1 Bacteroidota bacterium | reverse complement strand
TGATTGGATTTTTGATCGCCTCAATGCTCAAAGGCCTGGTCTTATCTATTTTTAGGCGAACAGAATTAGACGAACGAATTGGGAAAAACATGAAGGTCAATTTCCGAATTGATCGCTTTGTCGCCAAACTGGTTTACTATCTTGTTCTGCTTTACGTTTTGTTATTGGTTTTAGACACTTTAGGCATCGAAAATGTATTGGAACCACTACAAAATATGGTCAACGAATTCCTTGGTTTTCTTCCCAATGTCATTGGGGCGGGAATCATTGGTTTTGCGGGCTACGTGATGGCAACTATTATCTCCGAAGCGGTAGGTTTACTTGCGGGTAGCCTGGAAAAGGTATCCGAAAAAATTGGCTGGAAAGGCTCGGTCAGTTTAACCAAAATTGCCAAGCAATTGATCTTTATTTTTGTCTTTCTACCAATCCTAGTAGTGGCACTCGATACCTTGAAGATGGAAGCAATATCGCGTCCACTGATCAATATGCTCAATACTTTGCTCGCGGCTATTCCCAATATCATTGCGGCTGCAATTATCCTTACGCTTTTCTTTATTGGCGGACAATATCTTGTTAAAATCATTACCGATTTGATGAAGAATCTGGGGGTAGATACTTTAGCACCTAAAATGGGCATCAGCAGTATGATTGGGGAGGAGACCTCTTTGTCTCAACTTTTCGGCAATATCGCTTTCTTCTTTCTGATGTTTGCGGGCATTATATCCGCGACAGAAAAATTAGAAATGGCGGCCATCAGCAATATCCTCAATGACATCTTCCACTTATCCGGAAAAATATTTCTGGGCATGATTATCATGGCGTTTGGCAGTTTCATTGCGAATAAAGCAGCAGATACGCTGGCGCGATCAGAAGACAATGCTTGGTTATCAGCACTAGCACGCTTCGCGATTCTAGGAATCTTTATAGCCATTGCATTATCAACGATGGGAATCGGTCAAAACATTGTCAACTTAGCCTTCGGCCTTACTCTAGGCGCTCTTGCCGTTGCCTTTGCGCTATCCTTTGGATTGGGGGGGCGAGCGGCTGCGGGCAAGCACATGGAGCACTTGCTGAGTAAATTTAGGGGAGAGCAAAAAAACTAGTTCAGCACTACTTGACGAATAATTTTATTGGTTCGTGATTATGGAGTCTATGGATTCCAAAACTTGTGTCTGACGTCTAATATTCGCTTTATAGAAAATACATCCAATCTCACTTTTGTATCTCAAACAAATAGATGCGACACAAGCAGGCACCCGACCCAATCGGGTGCCTTTTCTCTTTTTACTTGAGGACCAAAAATTTTTGAATGCGTTGTTGAACAAGTTGTTCTTGCTCATCCAAAACGCGAATGTGAAGTTGGTACATTGCCGGAGGAAGATGACGAATATCTAAGGGCGCCTGTAAATCTGCGGTTTGAATACTAGATAAAAGTGCCCCTTGCGCATTAAAAATTTGTAGTGCCAAAGTAAAGCGAAATGCTTCGTCAAAGTGCAGGGCCAAATAAAGCTGATCCTGGGCAGGATTGGGATACAATTTGCACATGAGTGCCGGTGGAGCATTGTCCGTTTCTTCACACTGACCTGCGGAATAATCGACGATGTCGGCATTAAAATCGCGAAAAGCATTGAGTGCATTTTTACAGTTTTCCCAGTCGCTAAAAGAGTCATTGGCATTGTAAGACCAGAAGAGAATCCCCGCATAATCTTGCTCAAAACTCAACTCAATTTGTCTTTGTGGATCAATTAGAGTCGTACTGGTCAAATTGTTGGACGCCGTTTCAGCGATTAAAATCGGTTTGCCCAACTCCCAGTAATTGGCCTCTTTCTCGAAGGGAGAATAGTCCTCCCCCATCCAATCGTAGTAATGTATGGAATAAAAATCCAAATGCACTTCAGCGCAATTGAAGTCAAATTGTTGAAAGGCTGTCTCGTGCCAATAATTGGTATATTGCCCGCCGCCATTGCTGATGGGAACCGCAGTGCCAAGGGTGATGTATTGATCCGAATGGTTTCTGATTGCGGAGATACACTGCCCCACAAAATATTGCATTTCTTCTACCGATACCGTTTGGCTTGTCGTTCCTCCGTGGCTCACTTCCATGGCCCACTCGGGTTCGTTAATGATCTCCCAAGCCAGAATATTACAGTGTGTCCGAAGTCGTTGGACCAATGGAATGAGGGCATGATCCAAATAAGATTGTGTTTTTTCTGGATCTGTAATCAACTCTCGATGCAATCCGGCGTGGCGTCCACCAATGGATCGATGATCTTCCAACATATCGTAAGACCATAAGGTGATGATCAACATCAAATTGTGGTTATTGGCGCGAACAACCATGTCTTCAACCTCATCCAACATTCCAGCATCCAACCCGATCACTTTTCCCGAGGCATCGAAATTGGGATTGGCACGTCCATCGCAGTGGATCCAGATTCTAGCGCAATTGACTCCGCTAGATTCCAATTCCGCAAATGTCGATTCAAACCAATCGGCATCGTAGCCTCGCCCCCATCGTTCGTGTACCCCGAAATCCCAGCCAAAAGTATTCCAGGGAATATTGACGCCATTGATAAAGTAGTCATTCCCATTGATGCGAATAGAGTTGAACTGCGCCATAAGGGTACAATTGCTCAGCAGCAGCAGCAAAAGAACGGGGCCAATGATTTTATAATTCATCGGAAAAGAGTTTATCACCTTCGATGGTTTTCGTTTCATTGAAGATACGACGATTCAGATGTTCCAAACTGACGTAGCCACGTCAATCCATGCTACTTTTTATTGATTGACCCTTTTTGCCCAGGCAAAGAAGGTTTGCATTGCACCTCCACTTTTTTCGTCATCCGGTTAGATCTAAAACCAAAAGATGTGCTTGCAGACCACCTGCTTTGCTTTTTCAGCGAAGCATTCTTTCTATTTTTTTGTTGACTCAAACGAATCCCCTGGGCATTTGCTCCGACTCCTACATCAAAATGCGCTCCACACTTCTTCAATTGTCTGTAAGTTGGCTTTCAATAATTCTGGCTCATCAAGCCATGTTCGAGTGTCTCTTTTTCCGTGCGGCGACAACTATACATTAAGTATTTGGAAACAAAGTGGCTCATCTCCTTTGCAGATCCATAAAAAAATAAGCCCACAACTGTTATGCTCAAGCACTAATCATATCGATTTGACGTTCTGACAGTAGCTCGCCCATTCCGATAAGTAAAATCGTAAAAAAATGCAGTAGAAGCAAGCCATGAAATCAACTAAACATCCATTAAATGTTGTCATGCTTCCAAATATTTATTTCGCTTTTTACTAGCAGATATAGCTATTGGTTAGCTATTATTT
>JBCCSR010000842.1:0-3336 GCA_039199865.1 Bacteroidota bacterium | reverse complement strand
CTTGGTTGGACGAGCAATTCGCTTTGCCTCGCTTAAATGCGTTTGATGTTGCCGAACAAATGAGCGCAAGCCTTAATGGAGAGGAAGATTTACTGGGGATGATCGAATTTCGATCTGCCTGGTGGAATCTGATTATGAAAAATCCAGACTTGTTGAGACAGCGAATCAATTACATCTTGAGTCAGATTTTTGTCGTTTCTGCTTTTGGAAGTGACTTGTTTGAAGATCACAGTTCTCTTTCTTCCGTCTATTACGATGTACTAGGAAGCAATGCTTTTGGCAACTACCGGAACTTACTTAGTGGCGTGAGTAGAAATGTATCTATGGGAATTTATCTAAGCCACATGAATAATCCCAAATCGGATCCCGCCAATAATATTCACCCCGATGAAAATTATGCTCGGGAAGTCATGCAACTGTTTTCTATTGGCCTTTACGAATTGAACAACGATGGGACCCGAAAAACCGATGGCAATGGCCAGTTGATTCCTACCTATGACAATAATGATATCCGAGAGTTTGCCAAAATATTTACGGGTTTTTCGAACGGTCTACCCAACGGACAATTTGGTGTGCCCGTGGGGGAGGGAGAAGCCCTGGACGATATTGTAGTGGTTCCAATGAAAATGTATGATGCCTGGCATGAACCCGGAGTTAAAAACTTGTTGAATGGACAAGTGGTTGCGGCTGGACAAAGCGGAATGCAAGATTTCGAAGCCGCTATGGACAATTTGTACCACCATCCCAATGTTGGTCCATTTATTGGCAAAGCCTTGATTCAATTTTTGGTGAGTGCCAATCCTAGTCCAGCCTACGTAGATCGCGTTGCCAATACTTTTAACGACAATGGGGAAGGACAGCGTGGAGATTTAAAAGCCGTGATCAAGGCCATTTTACTGGATCCAGAAGCAAGGACTTGTGATGCCCTCAACCAAGCCACTTCCGGAAAACTCCGAGAGCCCATTTTGAGATATACGGGCTTTTTGAAGGCGTTTAACACACAATCCAACATCGACTGGCTTTTGCATCCGATGGATGATTGGGGAGAGGAAGTGGGCCAGATTCCCGTCTACGCGACGAGTGTTTTCAATTTTTACCAACCCGAATTTCAACCCAACGGTCCCGTCGCTACTCAAAATCTTGTGGCCCCAGTGTTTCAAATTCACAACTCCTCCAGCTCCATTGGATTCATCAATGAGGTCAATAGATGGACTTTTATGGACATCCCCTTTGGTTATCTGGATTGGCTTTCGAATAATTTTCCAAATTTGGGCAATATCAGTATTCTACCCAATTTTACCGATGAGATGGCCTTGGTAGCGGATGCCCCTGCCCTGATTGATCGCCTGGATTTATTGTTGGCTTGTGGACAACTCTCTGAATCGAGTAAGGCCATTATCGTTGATGCGGTCAACCAAGCCACCACACCGGAAGACAAATTAGATCTTGCACTCTACTTGATTATGGTTGCTCCTGATTACGCTATTCTCAAATAGCATTGGCAGTTTTCCTGCTGTTCAATATAATTTAAGAAATCGCATTGCTTTTTTCATTCTTAGCGGGAATGCAGGGAAGTTGATGCCTAAAAAATAACGCTTATGTGTCATCATAAAAAAATGAATCGTCGAAAATTTATTGGTACGGCAAGTTGTGCTGCCATTGGAACGACGACCTTTTTTTCCACTTTATTCAATTTGGGAATGTCCAACGTAGCAGCGGCTAGAACCGCTAAGTCTATTGGCGGTAGCAACAATTACAAGGCAATGGTCTGCATTCTCTTAGCCGGTGGTAATGATTCTTTTAACATGCTGGTGCCGACTAGTAGCAGTGAATATGCCGCCTATGCCGCTACTCGATCTAATTTGGCTTTACCCCAAAATACACTATTAGGACTGAACCCTTTGACCGGTAATCAGCCTAGTCTTGGGGTGCATCCTGCCATGCCCGAAGTCCAGCAACTGTTCAACAATGGTCGGCTGGCTTTTATCTCCAACGTTGGTACACTGGTTCAGCCCACTACTAAGGCACAATACTTCAATGGATCCGTTGGCTTACCCTTGGGCTTATTTTCCCATTCAGATCAGATTCAGCAATGGCAGACCTCAATTCCCCAAAGTCGCTCCGCTTATGGTTGGGGAGGACGAGTAGCAGATATCCTTCAAAGCATGAACAACAACCAAAATATTTCTATGAATATTTCCCTCTCCGGAAGAAATGTGTTTCAGTCGGGAAATCAAGTAGCAGAATACACCATTCGACCGGCGGGAACTGGTAGCGTGGGAATCGATGGCTACAATGGTCCGGATGCGCTGGATCAGATCAAAACGACTGCCGTCAATAGTTTGATGGAGCAGCAATACAATGATATTTTTAAGCAGACTTATTCTGGCGTAATCTCCAATGCTCAGGATACCCATGAGTTGTTTAGTTCCGCGATTGGAGGGGTGAATTTAACGACCACTTTTTCTCCATCTAATTTATCTCAGAGTTTGAATATGGTGGCCAAAACCATTGCTGCTCGTACGACCCTGGATGTTTGTCGGCAGACCTTTTTTATCACTTTTGGTGGATGGGATCATCACGATGAGGTGTTGAATGCACAAAATGGCATGTTGGGAATCGTCAGCAGGGCTTTAAATGAATTTGATGCGGCTTTGAATGAATTGGGGCTTGCGGATCAGGTCACCACTTTTACTATTTCCGATTTTGGTCGTACCCTTACCTCCAATGGAAATGGTACCGATCATGCCTGGGGAGGCAATGTCATGGTTATGGGTGGACAAGTCAATGGTGGACAGATTTATGGAACTTATCCGTCTTTGGCTTTGAATAGCGATTTGGATATTGGTAATGGAGTATTGGTGCCAACACTTTCGACAGATGAATATTTTGCTGAGTTGGCGCAATGGTTCGGCGTGTCGAATACAGATTTAACGACCATCTTTCCCAACCTACTTAACTTTTATACACCGGGTTCGGCTAGTCCGATAGGGTTTATGCAAGTATAGGTAAATAGCTTGTATGCTCATGGAGGATATCAACAGGGTATCCTCTCTTTTTAACATTGAATCAGTCCAATAAAGAAGTGAATATGAAAGATATAGCTCTATTTTTTTTACTGTTTCTGTTGACCAATACCCTGGCCAATGCTCAATGTGCAGATGCTGATATGGCCGTTTGGAACAATACTTGGGAATCCTGTCAAAGCGCCACCAATCCCAATCCAGAACGAGGAGAAGGCCACTGGATTCAATATGATTTTGGATCCGTATATACTTTATCGAGTACTAGAATTTGGAATGCCAATGCTACCGAAAAGTTGAGTGCTGGATTTAG
>JBCCSR010000841.1:0-3338 GCA_039199865.1 Bacteroidota bacterium | reverse complement strand
TGAGAATCGCAATGCCATGGGGGCCATATCCCTCGAAGACCGCCTCCTTATAATCACTGGTATCTTTGGAGACTGCCCGCTTGATGGCCCGTTCAACATTGTCTTTGGGCATATTGGCTGCCTTGGCATTTTGAATGACTGCTCTCAATCGGGAATTCGTTTCCGGATCAGGGCCACCAGATTTAACTGCGATGACGATGTCTTTACCAATACGAGTAAAGGCCTTGGCCATTTGCGACCAACGTTTCATTTTTCTGGCTTTGCGATATTCAAATGCTCTTCCCATAAGATTTTGTATTAATTGATGATGAAAATTCGACGCTTGGCTTACACGCCGAGAGGTCCATCTAAATTTCACTGCAAATTAAAGAAGGAATCGTAAAAAATGCAAATGCATTTGATTCAATTCTCTCCTACTCCCTTTCCCAAAACCAAATTTGTGCCAGGGAAAAGATGAATTAAAAATATTAAATTGCGAATTTTCGCTGCACTACCCCGATATTTAATGTTATCTTTGTGAAATAGTATTAAAAGTAAGCTGATTTGCTTTATTATAAAAAATTAAAATGTAAATTAGCTACGATACATTTGATATAAAGAGTTTACTCTCCAGCCAAATGAAAATGCGGTCCCTTTCAAATGGGAGGCCGCACTCGTATATTTATTTGTAACAGAACTGAACGAAAGCCCCAATCACACCATGATTGGCTTCAACTAAAAATTTATGGAAAAGAGACTAATCAACATTCTAGCAATGTTAACGCTTTGCTACGCAACTACTTTTGCCCAAGTTACCATCAAAGGTGAGGTGTTTGACGAAACTTTAAACGAAGCCTTAATTGGTGCCAATATTGTCATCAAAGGAACCACCACCGGAACCGTTACAGACTGGGATGGCTCCTTTCAACTCAAGTCTAAAGATGCCAGTTTACCACTTACCCTAGTGGTCACTTATTTGGGCTACACCGACAAAGAAATTGAAGTGACTTCTACTGACGAAAAAGTAAGAATTACCTTGAGTGAAAATGCCATTGTGACCGAAGTGGTCGAAGTCAAAGGACAACGAATATCAGAGAAGCAAAAGGCCGCTCCACTGACCGTAGAGTCAATGGACTTGTTGGCCATCAAAGAAACGCCTTCCGATAACTTCTACGATGGCTTGGGATCGATGAAAGGGGTCGACCTCACCGCCGCAAGTCTTGGCTTTAAAGTAGTCAATACCCGGGGATTTAATAGTACCAGCCCAGTTCGTTCTCTCCAAATTATTGATGGGGTCGATAACCAAGCACCGGGTTTGAATTTCTCTTTGGGTAACTTCTTGGGGACTTCAGAATTGGATGTAGTCAAAGTAGATTTAGTGGTAGGGGCCAGTTCTGCCTACTACGGTCCAAATGCCTTCAATGGAGTAATTAGCATGGAAACCAAAAATCCATTTTACCAAAAAGGTCTAGGAGCAATGGTGAAAGGTGGAGAACGCAACTTGTTGGAGACAGCAGTTCGCTGGGCAGATGTCGTTAAAAACAAAAATGGAGATGACTTTTTGGGCTACAAATTCAATATATCTTATTTGCGAGCAGATGATTGGGAAGCAGATAATTTTGATCCAGTATTCAACACCGACACTGGAGTCGACAATCCCGGTCGCTATGATGCAGTGAATATTTATGGAGACGAATACAGTCGAAACTACGATTTATCAGAAGTAGATCCTTGGTCTCCCCTGGTTGGATTGGGCCAGTGGCATCGAACTGGATACAAAGAATCGGACTTGGTAGATTATGATACTCGAAATACCAAGGCCAATATTGCCCTTCATTTCCGTACTGCTCCTTCAGCCAAAGAGGAATCTCCCGAATTTATCCTTTCCTCCAGTTATGGAAGTGGAACCACCGTCTATCAGGGAGACAACCGCTTTAGCTTAAAAAACATTCAGTTTTTCCAAAATCGGATTGAATTTAGAAAACGTGGTAAATACTTTATTCGTGCCTATTCCACGCACGAAAATTCAGGAGATTCCTACGATCCTTATTTTACGGCCTTGCGATTGCAAGAAGAGAGCCGCACAAGTGGGAACTGGGGTATTCAATACACCAATTTCTGGCAAGGCAATATTGCTCCTCGTCTAGACGCTTTGGGTTACCCCGACCTCGAATTTATTTTTGATGAAAATGGCAACCTTTGCTTTGATGAAAATGGACTTCCAAAAACCAGTTTTGATCAAACTGCTGCCGATCAGTTCTTGATCGATTTTAAAGACAGTCTTAATATTTGGCATAGTATGGCGGAGGAATTCGCCAACTTTGGAGCAGGCGATTTAGCGGCAATTGAAGTGGGAACAGAACGCTTTGATACCACCTTCAACCGCATTATTTCCTCTCGATCAAATGGTCAAGAGAATGGAACGGGTTTCGATAGTAACTCTGCCCTGTACCACGTACACGGGGAATACAATTTTACAACCGACTTTTTGGATGAGATTCGCGTCGGTGCCAATGCTCGCTACTACACTCCCAAATCGAGAGGAACCATTTTCTTTGATACCTTAGATATTAGCATCACCAATTTTGAGATGGGCTATTATGCTGGGTTCTCCAAAAAATTGGGAGGAGAAAAGAATTTGACTTTAAGTGCTACCATACGTGCAGATAAAAATGAAAATTTCAACTGGTTGTTCTCTCCGGCAGCTTCGCTGGTCTGGAAACCGAAACCAAGTAATTATTTCCGCGTTTCTTTTTCTTCAGGGGTTCGAAATCCAACCCTTACCGATCAGTTTTTATTCTTGAATGTTGGGCCAGCAATTCTGGCTGGAAACCTCACTGGAGTAGACAGTCTGATCACCACAGAGTCCTTCCTAGATTACATCGACCGACCCAATCCCGAAACCCTTGAGTATTTCAACATTAGCGCAGTTCGTCCCGAAAAAGTGAGGACCATCGAGCTGGGATATCGCTCTACCTTGTTCAACAGTCTCTACGTTGATGCCAGTTATTATTTCAACTTTTATGATGACTTCCTAGGTTTCCAATTGGGCGTTGATAGCGACTTCAATGAGTTTGGGTTCCCCGTAGATGTTCAGGCCTTCCGTTATTCGGCCAACTCCAATAATCGGGTCACCACCCAAGGTTTTGCGATCGGGCTCAATTATTATTTCCTCAAATATTTCCAAGTTTCTGGAAACTATTCCTGGAACCGACTCAACAAACAATTTGATGATGATCCAATTATCCCGGCTTACAACACGCCAGAGCACAAATTCAACGTGGGGATTTCGGGTAGAAATATCAAATCTGGGCCACTCAAAAACTTTGGTTTCAACCTCAACTACAAATGGATTCAAG
>JBCCSR010000840.1:0-3338 GCA_039199865.1 Bacteroidota bacterium | reverse complement strand
GCCAGTTACATGGAAGCAATCAAAATGGAATACGATCGAAGGCGGCAATTATTGGTGCGTAGACTAAGGGCCATGCCAGAGGTCATTTGCTATTCGCCGAGTGGCGCCTTTTACACTTTTGTGGCCTTACCGATTGACGATGCAGATCGGTTTTGTCAGTGGTTGTTAGAAGACTTTGCGTATGAATCCCAGACCGTTATGCTCGCTCCAGGAACGGGTTTTTATGCTAGTCCAGGTTTAGGCAAACAAGAAGTTCGACTGGCTTATATTCTAAATACTGCGGATTTAGATAAAGCCATGGACTGCTTGGCCATCGCCTTACAACAATATCCTCATCGACGTCCGATTGGTCAGATCGCCTCAAATGAACTCGCTAAATAGTCTAATAAAGTTCTAGCCCAAATCATCATCTAACTGCTCAAATAGTTTTTTGACAATGTATTGATACAATCGCAGTTGCTCAATAATGACTTCCCCACGCAGAGTGTATCCTGCTTTCAAAGTGAAGTTTCGATCGTTCTCTGCCAAGGTAATCAGAATGTAAAACCGTTCTTCTTGTTTACGGTCTGGAATAAATTGAACTTGTCCTTTGAGCACTCCATAGCGGTAGTGATCATAAGCGTCTAGTTTCAAATTAACGGCCTGGCCTTTTGCCAGATATTTTATCTTTCTTTCATCGACATAGGCTTTGACCACAAAAGCATCATTGGGAGGAGCAATGGAAAAAAGGTGTTCATCTTTCACCACAAGATTGCTTTGTCGATGAATATCAAAGGCGAAATTCACCATGCCATCCACCTCGGCGATGAGGTATAGTTTTTCTTGCTTTTTTGTATGAAAATCAATGTTCTTTCCGGCCTGTTGAAACCGATTATTGTGTTCGATATCTTGCGCCTGCAGTTGATGCGAACGATCCTCAAGTTGCTCTATTTGTAAAGCTAAATCATGACTTTCGCGATCAAAAGTACGCTTGAGCAATTCCAACTGGTATTTTAAAGCGGCTTGTTCTTCTTTTTCACGGAGGTAGGCCTCCTGTTCATTTAAGAAATAGGCATGACTTTCTTGAAGTTGCTGCCAACTAATAAGCTGATCCTGATACATGCGATCTTCTCTTTTCCAAGTTTCCTCAGCGAGTTGACTCTTCTGCATCAGCAAGGACAAAAGACTTTTCTGACGTTCAAGATGATGGTTTACACTCTTTTGCTCCGACTTGTATTGTTGGGCAATATTTTTTTGTTGGCGGCGAAGCAATTGGATTTGTGCCAATACATTGGTTCTACGATCTTGTCCTGAGGCCAACAAAGCATGCTCCCTTTCTTCTTCCCCTCGGTTGAGATCAAGTACATGATCGAGCTCAAGATTGCTCAACATGGCAAGGGTATCTCCCGCCTTAACATGTTGGCCTTCCCGCACCCATACTTTGGTGGGCATGGCTTCGAAGGCTGCTTTGTAATCTCTTTGAGCTTTCTGAGCAATGAGTTCTCCTTTTAATAGAGGAACAGAGTCATTGATGCGCAAGGCAAAAAGCCCCACCGCAAAAAGGAATACAAAAGCCAATAGTATTTTAAAAAAGACGGCGATGAAATTGAATTCATGGAGCCGATCAGCTGATAAGTTGTCCATTTTCTAAACGATATTGTTTATTGAATTGTATTTCGTGAACGGGTTCATGGGAGATCATGATGATGGTTTGCTCCAACTGATTCAGCAGTTGCTCTGCCTGGAGGCGCGCACTTTGGTCAATCCCTGATAAGACTTCGTCAATCACAATGATCTCGGCATTTGAAGTAAGCGCCCGAAGCAACAAGATTTTTTTTCTTTGTCCGGTGGATAAGTTGCGTCCATTTTCACTGATCAAAAACTGAAGTCCCTCTTCTTTTTCCGCAATAAAATCGTAAAAGCCAATTTGCTTGGCCAAACGCAGTACCTTCCGAACTGCTTGCTTTTTTCCCAAGCCGATGTTAAACGCTAAGCTATCGTTGAAGAGAATGTCTTCACTAGAAATCAATAGTAATTTTTTCTGTAAGACTCTTTTGTCGTAAAATTGAACATTCAAACCATTGATCAAAAGCTCTCCGTCACTTTGTTCGTACAACTGACTTAATACCTTTCCGAGTGTTGACTTGCCCGAACCATTTCCTCCTTCAATCCGTATTTTGTCTCCTTTTTCAATTTCCATACTAATGCCACTCAACAAGGATATGGTTGGATGATAAGAAAAGTGAATGTCTTTTAACGAAAGTTGGTCAATGACAAAAGTATTGATTCCTTGGTATCCAATTGAATAGACTTGCTGTTCTTCAAAGTCAAAATAGCGCCGCAAAATGACTTCATGCTCTTGTAAGGTTAAATTCTCTTTCAACAGTTTTCCCAGGGAATGAAAAATATTGACAGATAAGGCAATGAAGGTAATGATTTGCCCAATACTCACACTTTGTGCCTCAATGGCATTTTTGGTTAATACAATGACAATCGCTAAGTAGGCCAAGGTAATGATGCAAGAAACCACTACGGAATTGAGCAAATTGAAATAGCGAACACGCGTTTGTACATCGATTAACTGATCGACTCTCTGACTAATTTCTCTGGAAAAATCGGACTCGATACCAAAACTTTTGATCACTTGTAAGCCTTCAATTTTTTCCAACATTTTCGAAAAAAAGTCTGCTTTTCTAATAAAGCGTTTTTGTTCGTAAGTTTTTAAATAGGGGGTAATGATGCGAAACCAAGCATAGAATAACAGCATGACCAATCCAACGACAAAGGTCAGTTGCCAACTGATCAAAAAGAGCAGGAGAAGTGAGTAACAAGCCACAAAACTATCAACTAAAATTCGGGTAAAAAACCGCAGGAAAAAGGCTTTGAGTTTCATGGCATCACTCAATCGTTCGCTAAGATCCCCCCGATTGAAAGTACGGATGTAACGAATCGAATAATCATTTAGTTTTTGATCAAAACTTCCCAAAAAAAAGCGATCTAAAACGTTACCTAAATGAATGGAGATAAAATATTTGTACTGCGAAACGACCAACTCAAAAAGTTTGAATAGTCCAAGGCCAATGGCAAACAGAATCAAAATATTGAGCTGAAAGCTCGGCAAAATATGATCGATCAATACTTGATTGACAAAGACTGCCAGCTGAGTAATTGATGCGGCAAAGAGAGCGGAAAATAGATAGATGTACCAGATTTTTTTATACCCCCCCAGTTGATGAAACAATTTAATGTATTGGTTTTGACCCGGATCGGACAGGTGCGGTTCGCTAAAAAGGGGCTGACTTTTATCGGGAAAAATTGAAAGCATCAAGGGCGCCTTGATCTGGATTTGGTCCTTACTT
>JBCCSR010000839.1:0-3344 GCA_039199865.1 Bacteroidota bacterium | reverse complement strand
TGTGTAAATTTTAAAAGGGTCTTTGGGGTACTAATTCCTTAATGCGTTTTACTGACAAAAATGAAATCTCCTACTAGTAGAGACCCCTCCATTGAGGAGGTTGTAATGACGTTGGATTAAATCAAAAACATGCGAATTAACGCGGCCGCAAAAACGGCAAAGATAATGGCTTCTGCCCATTCGCGAGCGACTGATTTTTTGTAGGGATTGGCCGCCATAAGTTTGCTAAACTCTCGTTTATCCCCTTTTTCCTGCGCGTCCAATAATTGTTGGTGATAGGCTTTTTCACGATCGAGAATGGAACCCAGGTATTGATCTTCCTGCTTTGAGCCAATCAGGAAGAAGGAGATGGGGGAGTAAATAACCGCCAATGCAGCATCCCAGAAGGAGTATTTGCCGAAAGAGCGGACCATATCCACATTCATTCCCGACAAAATAAAGATGTTGACGATGGGGAACAACAATAAGAAGGCCCACCAAACCGGACGACCAATGATTTTACACCAAGTCACAAAGTTGAGACCAGGAACAAGCGCCTTCCATCCTTCGTGTCCCGCTTTTCCAAATACTTTGTAAAGGCTGAGACTGAGGAGGATGTAGTAGACGATGATAAAAATTAATACACTCACGATTCTGTAATTCTGTTCGATTTAAGAAATGATAATTGAGAATGAATTCCTTCTGATGCTCAAAAAATGGTTGTTTTTGGAATTTCACCCAACGGTTTTGTCGAAATCTTACCGTTCGATTCAGTTAGCGCACTCCAAAATTTATTTTTTGATTGCTCTTGAGCACAAATATAAACGAAAAACGAAACACGAATGAGTTATCAATTCGTTAAGTTTGAGCTTTGAGGGAAATAATCGACAGAATAACGTTTTTAAACTACGAAACGTTACGTACTTTAGAGGTTTTTCATCGTTTTTTTACTCTTCTTCTACATATCCCTCCACGTAGAGTTTCTCTGCTTTCCGTTGGCCACTGAAAAATACCTTGATTTTTTTCCGAAAATAGCCCCCTTTGGCTGCATTGTAGGTGATGCTAATGACACCCGTTGAGTCGGGTTCGATTGGGGTTTTGTCCCAATTCGGAGCAGTACAGCCACATTGGGGGCGAACATTGTCGATGACAATGGCGCGATCAGAAATATTTCTGAAAGTAAAGTCAAAGGTTTGTTCGTCTTCATGCAAAAGATCACCGAAATCGTGCTCGGTTTCGGTAATCCATTCCACTACGCGGTCAGACGGGTAACTGAGGGGGAGAAAGAATAGGAAGGCAAAGCATAAAGCAAATTTCATAAAGCATTGTTTTAAGCCAGATCGTCATCATCCTGAAGGTCCCAGGTATGATCTGCAAGTAATTTGACGGTAGCCACAAATTCGTAGGGCGGATTTTTGCCCCATTCCCTTGGACTTACCATGGATAGAACGTGTTTGTCGTTCTTTTTCTTGTACAAGTGGTAGATATGACTGACCAAAGGTTTGAAATTGATTTCTGCCTTGTAAATTTCCTCTGATACTTTGATTCGATCCTGAATTTTTTGGGCTTGTTCGGCCAATAATTCGACTTGTTTGCGGATTTGATCCATTTGACGATCCGCTTGCTCGTACATTGAGGTCACCGCTTGTCCTTTGATTCGACCTCGGTCAACGGGCTTGATGACTACGCCACCAACGGTATGTGCATAGGGCAATAAGTGCGGATTCTCAGCAATTTTATCCTTGTCGATGGGATTTTTCCATTCTGTCTCGGATTTTCCGGACGCATCTTGATCTTGTAGCTTTTCGCTTTTGCCTTTCTGGATCTCTTGTTTTTTCATATTCATAGATAGAATACAAAGTTAGGCGACTTGGGTTTAAAATCAAAGGCCCTAAATTTAGACTTTGGGTTTTATTCAAAACAAAAAAGCAGCCGATGTACATAGACACCGGCTGCCTTCATAGGAGAATAGAAAAGTTAACGGGTATTAATAAAACAGTATCTGATGTCTCCTTGAAGGAGGGCTGTTTTTACTTCAATTTGAAATCGCCTTTTCCGCAAAGGAAACCTTTGTTGTAGATTTCAACTTGGTAGTCGCCTTTTTGGAAAGGGACATTGGGTTCCCAAAGCATACAGGCTTCTACATCTTGATTGCTGTAGTCAATTTCTTTGACCTTGGTGTAGCGAATGTCTTCGTTGTTGTTGCTGGTCAATACCCCAGAACCGAGGTCTTCGATGGCTAATGTCTCTCCAGTTGGATCGATGACGCGCAAGTAGAATTTCTCGATTCCTTCCTCTACGACTTGGTTGGCAGCGGCAGTAAAGCAGACTTTAACGCGGTGGATAGACTTTGCTTTTTTCTTCTTCACTGCTTTTCCGCTTTTACGGACTTTCCAACCCGTTACTTCGATGGCAGGTACTTTTACCACAGAAGCAATGGTCACTTTCTCGCTCAACTCAGAATTGACATTTTCCAAAGTCTCATTTTGGCTAACGAGGGCAGCGCGAGCGGTTACGTGTTCCTGGTTCATGGTCATTTGCGTGGCCACTTCTTCTTCCAGGTTGGCATTATCGGCGGTGAGCTGCGTATTTTGCTGTGTTAAGACTTCATTGTCTTCTTTGAGTTTGGTGTTTTCCGCAACGTACTGGTCGAGTTGGACGCGCAATTGGGCCATTTCTTCGCGGGCCTGCTTCAATTCTGACTTAGAAGACTTGCCTTGACGAATCAATCTGGAAATTTTGTCTTTCTTTTCTTTGAGTTCCAGTTTTTGCTGGTCGATCAAAGTGTTCAATTCTTGGTTATTGCCTTTCATTTCTTCCAGTTCGGAAAGCGACTCGTAATATTGTTTTTCGAGTTCAGCTTGGAGTTTGGTGGCCTCCTCGATTTTTGTATTTTGCGTTTCAATGACTTGTGCCTGGCTATACTTGTTGTATAGTAAGAAGGCATTGGTTCCCAATAGTGCTACAATGATTACAGCGGCGACAGCGGTCAATCTTTGTTTAGAATCTTTGGAGAAGCTCATAATAAAATGATTTTTTAGTTTGTGAAATGGATGCCCGAAATTCAGGACCCTTGTTTTGATTCAATTTTGTTTGTTCGAAAGAGAAGTGGAAGTATTCTTTTATAATTCACGATTTCTCTTGCTGTTGAATGTTTTTAATTGGTTTGGCAAGAATGAAGATAACGTTTTTACTTTCTGTGTTATTTTGATCATGCTTGCACAGCAAATTTAATATAACAAATGGCAAAGAGTCAACTAAAATTGCCATTATCCCTTGATTTTCAAGCAAATTGGGTGAATACACTGCGGGAGGGAGGCATTGACTCATGGAAAACCCTGAGGAGGAAAATAAGGGGAAATAGG
>JBCCSR010000838.1:0-3353 GCA_039199865.1 Bacteroidota bacterium | reverse complement strand
GAAGAATTTGGGCTTGAGAAGTTCGGTAAGTCACCTCCATCAATTGCCCGATCAGAAAAACACCTGCCGCTGTGAACACGGGGAGTCGTTTTATTTTTTCAATGGAGTTGACTTGCTGGCCTTGATAACTCAAAGTAATGTCATACTCTTTTCCCTTTTCTTTCAATACTGATGCCTTGACGCCATAAACCGAACTTCGGATGATACTGGCTAGATCATAGGCGGTCAAACCCAGTTCCGTCAAGGTCCTTTTCTTGGGTTCAAAACTGATCACTGGCCCCCCTTTTCGATAACTGGATTGACGGTTAAGTAGCCCTTCGACTTCCGACAGTTTTTTCATCACCAAATCGTGAGCGATGGTCAATTCATCGGCATCTTTAGATTGTAGTACAAACTGGATGGGTGCACCCGAATCAGCATCGGTGGTAGAGACATTGGCCTTAATTTCGGGAATGGCCTCTAACTCTTTGGAAAGCATTTCGGCGAATGCAATATTGGAAAGCCCCCTTTCTGCTTTAGGACTCAATTTTAAGGAGGCGTTGGCCAAATTACTTCCGTTGGTCGTTCCATCTTTTGAACCTAAGATGCTCAGCATGGCCACCACTTCCGGGTGGGCACTTACTTTTTCTTCCACCAATTTTAGCATCTCTCCCGTACTTTCCAGGGTATTACCGGGGGGCATTTCCATTTGGATCATGACATTGCCATTGTCTTCTTGTGGTTCCATTTCTATTCCTATTTCGGGTAAGAGACTGGCCGTCAAGACGAAAACGAGGAGCATGCTGAGAAACAGAAAAATGGGATATCTTTTTTTTGAAATCAACTTGGCCAGGGAACGCTCATAGCGGGTTTCCAGTCCTGCGAAAAAGCGAAGCGTTACTTTGGCCAACCAAGAGGCTTTGTGCTCTTTTTTCAATAGGATACTGCTGAGCATCGGCGTTAGCGTAAAAGATACGATGAGGGAAAAAAGAGTAGCTGCGGAAATGGTCAGCGCGTATTCTTTAAAAAATGCTCCGGTCAAAGAAGTCATGGCGGCGATGGGAAGAAATACCACTAAGTTTGTTCCCGTTGAGGCGATGACAGCCATCATTACTTCCCGTGTTCCTTGCACTGCTGCCGCCTTCATTTCCATGCCCTCTTTACGCAAGCGCATGATGCTTTCAATGACCACAATCGAATTGGAAATCAAAGCACCGATGGCAACCGAAAAACTCATGAGGGTCATCATATTCAGGGAACCATCGAAAAGTCGAATGGCCATGAAGGTCCCAATCAGAGAAACGGGTACGGTAATGCTAACGATAAGTGTGGTGCGGATATCATTCAAGAAAAAGAACAAGATAATGCCCGTGAAAAGAATACCCAAAATGACATTCATCAAAGCATCATCAACGGCGCTTTGGGTATATTTTGAATGGTCAAAAGGAATGTTGATGTGCATGCCTTCCGGTAGTTTTGCTTGTAATTCTGGAATCAAGGCCTTGATGGTGTTGGTGACCTTGACGGCATTGGCATTGGATTTTTTCAAGATTCCAATGCTGACGATGTTGTCGTATTTTTTTTGCTTGGCAACATCAAAAAAGAAGGCCGCGGATTGGATCGTTTTAACGGTATCAACGACTCGTGCGAAATCATCAATCTGACGGATTCCCACTGCAGTGGGAACATAGGTTTGACGAATATCATCAATGGATTCAAATTGCTGTTCCGTTTCTACCTTAAAATTTCGGTGCTGATTGCTGAATTCCCCTCCCGATAATTTGATATTGTTCAAATTCAGGTAGCTCGATAAATCTGTCAGATTAGACTGCACTTCATACATCGTGCGCTTATCGGCCAAGATTCTGATTTCTCGAATTTCACCACCCTCGATATCAATTTTGGAAACGCCGTCAATTTGTAAAAGGCGGTCTTTGATCTCTCGTTCGACGTAATCGTACAACTCACTGTTGGATCGATTTCCTGAAACCACCAAATCCAGAATGGGATAATCCGTAAAGCTAAAGGCCTGAACAAGGGGGCGTTCCGCTGCTTTGG
The DNA here is from genome assembly GCA_039199865.1 of Bacteroidota bacterium. GTDB lineage: Bacteria > Bacteroidota > Bacteroidia > Chitinophagales > Saprospiraceae > JALZUU01. The sequence goes on along the minus strand of JBCCSR010000838.1, from coordinate 1,316 downwards.
GAAGGTAAGGAATTACAAGGTCCAATTTGGACTTCACCTCATCCAATGCTTCGTCGAGGTTTTTTGATAGATCAAATTCGACTACAACCGAAGAAACATCGGGCATCGAAAAGGATCGGATTTGTTTTAACCCTCCGAGTGCAGTGACTTCCTTCTCAATTTTATCGGTAAGCTCACTTTCTATTTCTTCCGGTGTGGATCCGTAGTGAACAGTGGTGATGGTCAGAGCCGGATATTTGACATCGGGCATCAGATTGATGGTCAATCGGGTATAGGCCAGCAGTCCGAAAAGGACCAAAGCCAAAAATAGCATTGAAGTAGTGACGGGGCGATGAACGGCAAATGCTGTAATTTTCATGCGTCGTATATTTTTAAAATTTTGCTATGGTATGATCTCGATAGCAGTGTTGTTTTTTAGCTTATTCATGCCAACGGTAATCAGCTCAACTCCCTCTTGTAGCCCTTGCTGGACGACCACTTCCAGGTCTATTCTTTGAGCGATTTTGATTTTTTGTTTGATGGCCTTCCCTGCTTTTGCGGTGTAGACGTAATGGTCTTTGCCTTGCTGGATCAGCGTTGCTTCCGGTATCACCAGTATCGCTTTCAGGGTCTCTTTTAGAAATCTCAATTCAACGGTACTACCAACCAGGAGCTGTTGAATCGATTGGTCAAAAGTGGCCCGTACTTTGACTGCTTTTCTCGTGGGATCAATCTGTGTGGCTTTTTCGGAAATTTTCCCCTCAATGACTTTTCGTCCATCAATCATTTCAATGGGTTTTCCCACCACAATTGCTGCAACATCTTTGGGTAAGACAAAAAACTCGACTTCCGTTTTATTGGATTGGGCAATGGTAAACAAGGGCATGCCCATAGCTATTTGTTGTCCTTTTTCAACATGCACTTCCGTAACCATACCACTAAGTGGCGCTTTTACAACATGAATTTTCTCTACGCCCATACGCAGTTGTTCAATGGTGTTTTCCATCACCTTAATTTGGGTAGCCAATGCTTCAACTGATACCCGATTCACTGCTCCTTTTTCAAAGAGATTTTTTTGTCTTTGATGATTGGCCTTTAATTCCGTCAGACTAATTTGTGCCTGTTCAATTTGTTTGTTTTCAATGGCGATATTGTCATCTTGGCGGGGATAACTCAGTAAAGTTTGTCCCGCTTTGACGCTCTGTCCGGCCTTGATCCGCAAGTTGCTGGCCACTCCATTTCTTTCTGCGTGTACGGTAATGCTTTGATTAAATTTCACCTCACCAAAGTAAGTATCATAAATGGGGAGATCCCGAGCCTTTACTTTTATGGCATTG
>JBCCSR010000837.1:0-3353 GCA_039199865.1 Bacteroidota bacterium | reverse complement strand
CCGAAGATGCGCTTGTTCTGGTCGACAAAATTTTGGAAAGCATCGATTGTCTAGCAAAGATGATTCAAAGGGGCAATAAGTCATTGATGAACAATGCACCACTCTCCAATGCTGGCCAGCTGACCGTTTTCCACAATACCCTCGGCCGATTTGGAAGCAATATTCTCACGAGTTCAACAAAAGGAAGTAAGGTCTACCTGGCCTATGATCTACCCAATTACCTAATTTGTGAAAAACCCGAGTTCACTAGTTATACTGAGGCCTGGATGGATAAAGTCAAACACCATTCCCTACCCCTATCCGCGATATCGGATTTAGAACGACTCAAATTTTTCAATCAAATTACCAGGACCATTAAATCAGATCGGCAAAAAATTCAAGCGTTAATTCCACAAAAGAACATTCCTAAATAGTTTAGCTATCCAGGTCATCTCTTAAACCCAACATCATGACAATCCAAGGCAACATAATAGACATTAAAAATCGAAAGATCTACTTTGGAACCGTAGCAATCGCCAAGGGAAAAATTAGTGAAATAAAAGCTACAGAAGGCAGTAGTGATCGCTATATTTTACCTGGCTTTGTCGATGCCCATATTCATATTGAAAGTTCGATGTTGGTTCCTTCGGAGTTCGCCCGACTAGCCGTTGTTCACGGCACCGTTGCCACCGTTTCAGATCCCCATGAAATCGCCAATGTTCTGGGCATTGAGGGGGTCAACTACATGGTTGAAAACGGGAAGAAAGTGCCGCTAAAATTCAACTTTGGTGCGCCTTCCTGTGTGCCGGCGACTGGCTTCGAAACAGCAGGTGCAATCATTGGAGTAGATGGGGTAGAACAACTTTTGCAAAGTCCCGAGATTCATTATTTAGCAGAGATGATGAATTATCCCGGCGTCTTGTTTGACGATCCTGAAGTTTTGGCCAAATTGGCAATCGCTAAAAAATATGGGAAGGTGATCGATGGTCATGCACCAGGTTTGAGAGGAGAGGAAGCACGAAAGTACATCAATGCCGGAATCAGTACTGATCATGAATGCTTTAGCTATGAAGAAGCACTGGAGAAGTTGCAAATGGGTATGAAAATTCTCATTCGTGAAGGCAGTGCCGCTAAAAATTTTGAAGCACTGATTGACCTATTGCCTCAGTATGCCGATCACATGATGTTTTGCTCCGATGACAAGCATCCCGATGATCTCATTGTTGGTCATATCAATCAATTGGTGGCCAGAGCCACTGCCAAAAACCATAATCTTTTTGATGTTTTACAAGTGGCCTGTATCAACCCGGTAGAACATTACGATTTGGAAGTCGGACTTCTAAAAGAGGGAGATCCCGCTGATTTTATTGTAGTCAAGGATCTAAGCCAATTCGAAGTCTTAGCCACTTATATTAATGGCCAACTGGTTGCAAAGAATGGGAAAAGTTTAATCTCTAGTGTGGCTAGTCCAATCATCAATCACTTCAATACCTCCCCTAAAAAAACGGAAGATTTTCGCCTACCTCCAGCAGGAGAGGACATCTGGGTCATCAAAGCAATCGATGGAGAAATCGTGACCGATAGTTTTTTGGCGAAAGCCAGAGTTGAAAATGGTAATACCGTATCGGATACCGAACGCGATATCCTAAAAATGACGGTCGTCAATCGCTATCAGGATGCTCCGCCGGCCTTGGCTTTTATCCACAATTTTGGATTGGTTGAAGGAGCCATCGCCTCCTGTGTCGGACACGACTCTCATAACATCATTGCAGTGGGTGTCGATGATGCCTCGATTTGTCGGGCCGTCAACTTAATTATCGAAAATAAAGGGGGGATTTCTGCCGTCTCTGATACAAATCACTTCGTTTTGCCCCTTCCCGTTGCTGGAATCTTAAGTAATGCCGATGGATATCAGGTAGCGGCACAATATTTGGAGATAGATACCGTAACCAAAAAACAATTGGGATGCCGTTTAAGTGCCCCTTTTATGACCCTCTCTTTTATGGCCTTACTGGTAATTCCTCAGCTAAAACTAAGTGATTTAGGTCTTTTCGATGGAAAGATTTTCAATTTCAAGGCCCTATTTCAATCGAAATAGTGTTAATTTTTCACCAATTATTTTGGGTTTCAGTTTTCATCATTAAATTTACCACCCCACACTATATTTTGCCATTCCTATATTCCTAAATTTTGTAATTAGTTCGATTTCAACAATCAACGTTGAAGACATAACGCCCATTTGTTTTTATTTAACAACTTAAAAACAAATTCATGAATTACATTTTTAGGGGATTATGCGTATTGCTTTTTCTACCATTCACCAATATTGCCAGGGGACAATCCTATCGGATTGAAAAACTACACGACAATATAAATACGAAACAGTACAACGAAATTTCACCAATCATCAGTCAAGACGGAAGTACCATTTATTTTACCAGAGAAGGGTTTCCAGTGTTCAATCGAACCCTGATTATAGATGGAAAAGATTTATACAAAGAACTATCAACCGTTCAATACAAGGAGAAATTAAGTGAAATTTATTCCTCTCTAGCTCAAAGTAAAATTACCGATCCATTGACTTCCTCTTTCAATCAAGACATTTGGATCGCCAAATCTCGACAAGGTGTATTTGATCAGGTAAGCCATCCACGTGCTCCATTGAACAATGCTTTTCCAAATAGTGTTTGCGATTTAATCAACGGCGAACAAAGTGTGGTGCTCATCAATCAGTTTCCCAAAGAAGGAGGCATTCATCCAGGTTTCTCGATCAGTCATAAACTATCTGACGGGAGATGGTCCAAGCCAGAGGCCATCCATATCAAAGATTTCAAAACCACTAGCCCTGACGTTGGTCTGACAATGAGTGAAGATGCCGAAGTATTGATTCTCTCGGCTGCGCTTGAGGATGCTTATGGAAGCAACGATTTGTATGTCTGTTTTCGAGAAGGCCCCAACGCATGGAGTCGTCCTCTTCATTTAGGCCCGGCCGTCAACTCCCCTTTTCGGGAAACCACCCCGTCTTTATCCAAGGATGGAAAAACCTTGTTTTTCTCTTCCAACCGAAGAAGCAGTCTTGGTGGCAATGATTTATTTATGGTTTACCGTTTGGATGACAGTTGGAAAAACTGGACAGCTCCCAAACGTTTTGTCGCTCCCATCAATACCGATGCGGACGAAAGTCAACCATTTTTTGTTCCCTCGACCGGACATCTTTACTTTACCTCCAAACGAAATGGATCGAGCGATATCTATCGAGTGCAGATTGCCCCGCCCGACGGAAATAATGTCACGGTGGTTGGGAATGTGCTCAACGCAGAAAAAAAGAAACTACAAAAGGCAACCGTTCTGTTGCGCTCTGCCCAAAGTGGCAT
>JBCCSR010000836.1:0-3354 GCA_039199865.1 Bacteroidota bacterium | reverse complement strand
CATCAACGATGTTTACTTGGAAAAGGCACAGTTCAACATGGTTCGAGATACGGGAGAGTACCTCAATAATGTTGAATTTCTGCTCAGTAAGCTAAGCTCCAACCCAGATACTACTGGTAAGGAAGGAAAGCCCTTCTTTCTCGATATTGATGCACTCTATCTGAGCCAAATCGAGTTTGTCAAGGACGACCGGGTTTCGGGACAATTGATCGAGGTGGAATTGGTGGGTGGAGAAATTTTGGTCAATGAATTCAATCTACAAGAAAAGTTGATCGATATTCGGGAGGCCAGATTGGACGTTCCCACCGTGGCCATGAAAGAACGGCTGAAAAATCCTTTGCCCGAACCATCAGAGGAAGTCCCCACGGAAGAGGTGTCCTTCGAAGAGGCCACCGAGCAGGGAACAGAAGGGGAGCTTATCAAGGAGGAGAAGCAATTTGTTCTGAAAGTACAAAAGTTCAATTTGGAAAAAGGAACCTATACCTTACACAATTTGAGAAGTGCGCCCATCAAAACTTCGCCGGATGACGAGTTAGATTACAAGCATCTCGAAGTATTTGACATTGACATCGATATCGATACCTTTCAGTTTACGGAAGAGGTCTACACTGGGCAAGTCAATAATATCAGCGCCAGAACGGGAAGTGGTTTTGTACTCAACAAATTGGCTGCTCAACAAGCAACCGTTTCGGATCGGAAAATGGAACTTTTGGGGATGGAGTTGATTACGCCGAATAGTCGACTCAAAGACAAATTGGTCTTCAAGTACCGTCGGTATGCTGATTTCAAAGATTTTCCGGAAAAAGTCTTGATGACGGGAGACTTTATCGATTCCAGAGTAGCCGTGAGTGACATCATGGTTTTTGCCAAAAAACTGAAAAACAATGCCTTCTTTCGAAAAAATAAAGACGAAATTTTTGAGATTGATGGTTTGCTCCAAGGTAGGGTCAATACACTCAGGGGAAAAGATTTGACCATTAAATTGGGAGATAAGACCACGTTCAGAGGGAGCTTTAGTTCAAAAAACCTTTCGGTTAGAAACGAGGAATTTTTGAGTTTGGATCTCGATGAGATGTTGACGGATATGCAAACACTTCGTCTGCTGATTCCGGGTTTTGATCCACCGGCCAATTTCGATAAGTTGGGCAATCTCAGATTTGAGGGGCAGTTTAACGGCTTCTTTATCGACTTCGTTGCGGATGGAACTTTGAATAGCAATTTGGGACAGGCCAAGATGGATATGCGTATGGACTTGAGGCGAGGACGGAAGCTAGCAGAATATTCCGGTGGTTTGTCTTTGGTTGATTTTGACTTGGGGGCTTGGTCGGGTAACGGTCAGTTGGGAAAAATTTCTTTTAATTCTAAAGTCGAAGATGGAGAGGGCTTGACCATCGAAACGGTCAATGCCAAGTTGGATGGGAAAATTGATCACTTTACTTTCCGCGATTACACCTACGAAAACATTGCTTTGGATGGAGCGCTCACCCAAAATCTTTTCGATGGAAAACTCAATATCAAAGATGATAACATCGACTTGAAGTTCGATGGAGCGATTGATTTTGTGGACAGTATCCCCAAATTTGATTTTAGGGCAAGGGTCAATCGTCTGGATCTTCAGGCGTTGAATCTCATCAAAGATGATGTTGTTTTGGCTGGCGAGATTGACCTCAATCTCATCGATAAAAATATATCCAATATCCAAGGCGACGTGATGCTGCGCAATTTTGATATCCAACGCAATCAAAATGAGCATTACGTTTTGGATTCCTTTTTTGTCCATTCCGAATTGGCAGCGAATGGCAAACGACATCTCGATATTGCATCGGAGATGTTGGTTGGATTTGTTGATGGCTTTTATGATATTCAGGAGGTAAAAGATGGAGTACTCTATTTTGTTGAACGCAACTATCCCAACATTGCCGAGCGATTCAATATTCGCGGTTCGGGTCGTTCCGTAAAAGATTGTCGGTTTGATTTTGGTTTGACGATCGAGGATTCCAAAAACTTTACCCAATTGCTCAATGTTAAACTGGATACCTTAAAAGAAATTGAACTGGTAGGGCATTTTGACAATCAAAGGGATTCTATTTTCCTCGATTTGGAAGTCCCTTATTTCAAATACGACAACGTGGAGTTGGTAGATGTTCTGTTTGACATTCGAGGCAAGGAATCACTGAGTAATTTAGAATTTGAAATTTACCATACCAATTGGAATGGCCAACGTTTTGAGCCCATTACTCTCGAAGGAGAATTGGAACACGACACCTTATTTTTTGATATCGTCTCCACCAATTTTACCAGTATTTTTGACGACCTCCACCTCAATGGACGGTTTTTCCCAATTCGGGAAAAAGATTATGAAATCAGTTTCTCTTCCACTGATTTAGTTATTTTAAAGCAAGAGTGGACCATCAAGGAAAACAATTATCTCCGCTTTGGTAAAGGCTTTATAGAAACCAATAATTTTGATTTGCGCAACAATGAAAAACGCATCTTGCTACGGAGCCTCAAAGAACGAGGGCTCAATTTGGGATTGGAAAATATTACGCTGGGCTTGATCGACGATTGGTGGGATTACGACAAAATGGATTTTGGCGGTTTGGTCAATATCGAAGTTTTAGCGGAGGATATTTTTAGTTTGAAAGGATTATCCGTTGTTGCCAAAGCAGATACTTTTGAGGTGAACGGAGATGATTGGGGAGAGTTATACCTCGACGCCAGATTGGCCGATTTGAGCCGTCCTACTAACGTATACATGTCGATCACCAATACCGATCGGCAATCTCAACTCACCGCAGAAGGCATGATTGCTCCCTTCAAGAAAAGCAACAAAATCTTTAAGGATGATTTTGACTTTGAAGTCAACATCAGCAATTTTCCCCTCGATATTTCCGAATATTTTGTGGGCAATATCATCTCTAATGTCATCGGTCAGTTTGATTCTAATGTCCAACTCAATGGCAAGTTGAAGCAACCCAATATTGGTGGCACCATTAGAATTTACGATTCGGCTTTGACCATTAATTATCTGCAAACCCGTTATCGAATTGAGGAGAGCGTGACTCAAGTATCCAACACCCTTTTTGATTCTTCGGGGGGCGTATTGATTGATTCGCTAGGAAATAAAGCGTATGTCTCTGGAGGAATTGGGCACAATCATTTGCGCGATTTCCATCTGGCCGCCGAATTACAATCGGATAAGTTTCTGTTTTTGAACACCAAAAAATCCGATAATGAATTGTATTACGGGACGGGTATTGGTAGCGGAAGGGTTCGTTTTAGTGGTCCTTTTAGTCAAATCGATGTAGACATTAATGCGGAAACAGGGAAAGGGACGCGGGTGGTCATTCCCAT
>JBCCSR010000835.1:0-3355 GCA_039199865.1 Bacteroidota bacterium | reverse complement strand
CTGGAACTACCGGACAACCCAAAGGCATTGTCGTCAATCAACAAAATATTGTCAAGTTAAGTCAGGAGACCAATGACATGGCCATTTTGCCAGAAGATCGGGTCATGCAATGGGCCAATTTTGCCTTTGACGGTTCAACTTATGAAATCTACAATACCTTACTCAATGGTGCTACGCTTCATCTGATTCAAAGTAAGGATGCCGCCCAACCTAGCCAACTGGCCAAGATTATTGCGGAGCAAAAAATCAGCGTCTGTTTTTTCACTACCTCCCTCTTTCACGCTTTTGTCGAACTAGAGTTAGAAGCACTCCAACCACTGCGGAAGATTATCGTAGGTGGCGAGAAAATGTCGCTAGCTCATACGCAAAAAGCATTGGCTACGCTTGGACCGGAGATCATTGTCAATGGTTATGGGCCTACGGAAACCACGGTGTTTGCTATCGCGCATACCGTAACGAAAGCGGAGCTGGTACAAATCCCAATTGGCCAGCCGCTAGGCAATACACAAATTTATATTGTAGACGAAAATGGTGCACCTAGTGGTATTGGCGTTCCGGGAGAAATTTGGATTGCGGGAGATGGCGTATCGAATGGATACTTGAATCGTGAGGCGCTCAATCAAGAAAAATTCATCGATAATCCCTTCACGCAGCAAGGCCGTTTGTACAAGACAGGAGACTTAGGACGTATCCTATCAGACGGAACCATTTTGATTAGTGGTCGAATCGACCAACAGGTCAAAGTTCGAGGCTATCGCATCGAACCCGAAGAAATTGAAAAAACCTTGTTGGCAATCGAAGCCATTCAACAGGCCATTGTGACCGCACCTTATGATTCGACCGGCGTTCGGCAATTGGTGGCTTACTGGGTCGGTACCAACGGAATGGATCAGGAACAGATTCAAGGGACGTTAAAACAGCAATTGCCCGATTACATGGTGCCCAGTATTCTAGTCCGACTAGAGCAGTTGCCTTTAACGCCCAATGGGAAAGTAGACAAAAAAGCACTTCCTGATCCAATGCAAGTACAGCGGGAGGAAAAAATCGATCTCGCTCCTAGAACGTCTACAGAAAAACAGGTGGCCCAAATTTGGCAAGACTTATTGGAAGTCGAAAGCATTGGCGTCTATGATGATTTCTTCAACTTGGGTGGACATTCCTTGCTGGCTACCCGTGTGATTTCCAAAATTCGGAGTCAGCTCAAAGTCGAAATTTCGATACATGAGTTATTCAACCATACTTCAGTAGAAGCCCTCGCACACTTTATTGATCAGCAAGAGCAAGAACTGGCATTGCCTCCACTGGTTGCTCAGAAGCGCCCCGAATACGTTCCACTCTCCTTTGCTCAAGAGAGGCTTTGGTTTATCGATCAACTGGAAGGCAGTGTACACTACCATATTTCCAGAGCCATCAGAATTGAGGGAACCATCAATCGAACTGCTTTCGAAAAAGCACTCATTGCCATCATCAATCGACATGAGTTGCTACGCACCCTAATCAAAGAGGAGCAAGGCACCGCTTATCAGGAAATCCTACCAACAGATCTTTGGACTCTTCAGTGGACCGATCATCTGCAAGGAGCTAGCCGAGTGGCAATCATCGAATATGTCGACCAGCTGATGGCAAAAGCTTTTGTGCTTTCGCAAGATCATCCCATTCGTGGGGAGTTGATCCAAATTAGCGAAGAAGAGCATTTGTTTGTCTTGATCATGCATCACATTGCCTCTGATGCTTGGTCTTTTGATGTCTTCCTGCACGAGTTGACGCTTTTGTACAATGCTTATGTAGCAGAAGCGGAGCCTAGTCTGGCTCCCCTCCCAATCCAATATAGCGACTTCGCCATCTGGCAAAGAAAACACCAGGACGGAGCGATACTGGATCAACAATTGGCCTATTGGAAGAAACAATTGCAGGGCCTTGCTCCAATTGAATTGAAAACAGATTTTCCAAGGCCTGCCCTCCAATCTTTTAGGGGCAACCATCGCTCTATCCTGATGAACCCCGAGATTAGCCAGCAGTTGAATGACTTGGCCAGAGACAAAGAGGTCACCCCTTTCATGTTGCTACTCACCGCCTTTAAAATACTCTTGTTTAAATATACTGGACAAAATGACCTTTGCGTAGGTACTCCAATTGCTGGACGTACGGTTAAGGAAGTGGAGTCTTTAATTGGGTTTTTCGTCAATACCCTAGTGATTCGATCTGAGGTCAACAAGAACCTTTCTTTTGATGACTTGTTGGCACAAATCAAAAAGACAACCCTTGATGCCTTTGCCCATCAATTGGCTCCTTTTGAAAAAATCGTCGAAACACTTGGCGTAAAGAGAGATCAAAGTAGAAGTCCGATTTTCCAAGTTTTGTTTGCCTACCAAAATACTCCCAATACTTTTGAAAACAAGCTGACCGGCATTCAACTGTATCACGATGAGCGTGCTTCTCAAGCAATCGCCCAACGGGATCTTAGCATGTCTATCGATGAAAGCCCCGAAGGTTTGTACGTGGGCATCGACTATTGCTCCGACCTCTTTCTACCGAAGACAATTGAGCAGATGCTGCTTCACTTTGGAAATTTACTACGGGCACTGCTCCAATCCGAGGAAACAAATTTGGGGGAATTGAATATCCTGGGGCAAGAAGAAAAAGAACAAATTCTAGGATTGACGGACCATCCTTATCCGTATCCTCAACAGGAAACAGTACTTGATTTGTTTCGATCACAAGTCCAAAAACATACTTCCAAAACTGCGATTGTATTTTACGAGGAAAATTGGACTTACCAACAATTGGATCAAGGCAGTGACCGCTTGGCCCAACAACTCATTCAAGACTTTGGAATACAAGAGGGAGATTTTGTTGGATTACACACCGAGCGCTCCCCTTGGATGATTGTGGCGATACTTGGTATTCTAAAAAGTGGTGCGGCCTACATTCCAATTGATCCCGACTATCCCGAGAGTCGCAAGCAGTTTGTTTTGGAGGATACTCAAATCAAGGTTTTGATCAGCACTCAACAAAGTGATCCAAGCAACAACTTCCCAGCTCTAGAAGTGCTCGTAGTTGGAGCGGACTGGCTTACTCGTTCCACCGACCTTTCCATTGAACTTCCAAAAGTTCAATCTTCAGCTATTGCCTACGTCATTTATACTTCGGGAACAACTGGAAAGCCCAAAGGGGCCCTACTGCCCCATCGTGGTTTATACAATCTGGTAGCTGCCAATCCGGAACTGGCCTATCGAGCAGATTGTATAAACCACGATGGGGCAGTAGGGCCCCTTTGGGCTTTCCAGTTGTTCCCGAAGTATAAATGACGTAGGCAATAGCTGAAGATTGAACTTTTGGAAGTTCAATGGAAAGG
>JBCCSR010000834.1:0-3363 GCA_039199865.1 Bacteroidota bacterium | reverse complement strand
TCAACATCAAGGGGGCAACGGAAGTAGCCCTGAAAAATGGTAAAAAGGCCATCAAATTGATTGAGGAGATTTTGGAACTCTCCAAACTGGAAATGATTCAGGTCAGATTAGAGGAGAGACCCGTTTATTTTTATTCTTTCGTCTACGGGCTTTACACGATGCTCAAGCCAAGAGCCGAGCTCAAAAATATCCATTTCCAAATGGAGTTGAAAATTGAGAAAGGGACCAGAATTTTGTTGGATCTTACCAAGTTCGAAAAAATCTTTAACAATTTGGTGGGCAATGCTATCAAGTTTACTCCTGAGGGAGGGAAGGTCACGGTGATTTTGGAAAATTTGAATGGATCGCAGGCAATACGCTTACGCGTCACTGACTCGGGCCCTGGGATTGATAAAGAGCACCTAGATGCCATATTTGATCGCTATTATCAATGTAAGAATGGAACACTCCAAAGTGGACCTGGGATTGGAATTGGTTTGGCTCTGGTAAAGAGTTACGCTGATTTATTTGAGGGACAATTAAAAGTGGAAAGTGAAAAGGGGAGTGGAGCAACTTTTGAATTTCAGTTTGCAAAAAAATCAGTTGCTGCCAAACAATCTGCTAGTGAAATGATGGATGAGGGACAAAGAATGGACCACCCATTATCCAAAGAGATTCCCCGTCCTCCATTAGAGGAGGTGCCCACATTACCTAGTGTGGCCAAGCGGTCTAAAATACTGATCGTCGAAGACAATCACGATATGGCTCAATTTATCAAAGAATTGCTGATTGCCAATTATCAGGTGATTCGAGCAGAAGATGGCATTCAGGCATTGGCTTTGTTGAGCCAAAATGAGGGAGACATCGATTGTGTGGTTTCCGATATTAAAATGCCCAACATGGATGGCTTGGAGTTGCTCCAACACATTCGGGCAAATGATGAATGGAGAAGCCTGCCTTTTTTGATGTTGACCGCAGAAGTTCGCGTTTCTCAACGTTTTGACGCCTTTACTTTTGGCGTTGATGATTATCTGATCAAACCCTTCTCTTCCGATGAATTACTCAAAAGAGTCAAAAGTCTTTTACACAATTCAAAACAAAGGTCTGCATGGCAAACAAAGGAAAATGAGCAAGTCCCTCCTGGAGCCAGCAAAAACAGTCCGCAGATGACGGAGTCAGACTTGGAGTGGCTAAGAGATCTAGAAGACATTGCAGCAAAAGAAGTCAGCAATCGACGGTTCAATCTCTTGGAGTTGTCTTCCAAGATGGCCGTTAGTGAACGCCAGCTTTTCCGTCGGATTAAACGACTGACAGGAATGACACCCAATAAATATCTTCGGGAAATGAAACTCTACAAGGCTAAAGATCTATTAGAAAACTTAACTTATGGTACGATTTCCGAGGTCTCTTATGCGGTTGGATTTGAAGATCCTTACTACTTTTCAAAGATTTATACCATGCGTTTTGGTAAACGTCCTTCCGAATACCTATCGAAAGATAATTCCCTCTTGAAAAACGGCTGATAATCCTGCCAAGGCAAGATTATCAGCCTTTTTGGCAGGATTCTCAATGCTTCGCCAATTACATTTGTATCGAACGACCGAGCTACGATTTAGGAATTACATAACCTTATTAGCACGTTTTTTCGAATTAAATGTAAATGGTGCATCGCACTGAAAATCAAATGCCATATGAGTAATACTGTTGTTTTTTCCAATCCTTCCAATTCACCAGAAATACATCATGATTCCATTGAATCTGAAACTGGAAAGAACTTCATTCGCTTGTTGGTGGAAAAGGCGACTACGCCTTTTGAGAAGCTGGGATCAGCGTATTGTCAGGGGCAGAGCATCAATAGTGTAGATTTACAAGTCTATCTCAATCGATGGGTAAGGGTCTTGTCTTCTCAAGGGGATCCTAGTCGCTTAGAGCGTTATTTGAAATTTGCTGAGTTGACTCAGGGAGAGTTGGAGCAAATGTTTGCACCAGCGAAATTGAAATCGGACTCCAGCTTACCTCAGTGGGCAGAAATGCTCCAAAAAGTATTACGAACAGGCTATGATGAAGATCATCCGTTCAGTAGTAAGCAGGGGTATGCACCTGTTCCTTTTGAAGAATTGGTTCTTCCCTTCGTAAGTGTTTTTCGTAATCAATTACAAAAGAATAGTGGATCTGCATACAACTTGTTTAGTACTGGTGCTCATGAGTTGGTAGAGCAGTTCGTACTCGGTATGCTTTCTCGTACGATGGGAGAGGTACTGTACCAAAAATTCCAATCTTTCCTTGATGGACACTTAGGACTTGAAAGAGAAATAGAGAAACCATCGGAATTCGCTGATGACCATTACTATCAAGAATTTGTACGTTCACTGCAAAGAGATCGATTGGGTGAATTTTGGCTTAACCATCCCATGCTAGCCAGAACTGTGGGTCGCTCATTAAATCAGCAAGTCCAGACTTTTTTAAAACTGCTGAAACGACTTGACCAGGATATTACACAGTGTATAGCCGTTTTTGATCTCAAAGAAACTCCTGGTAAGGTAGTAGACCTCAAACTTGGTCTTTCCGATCCTCATAAGGGAGGCGAGGGAGTCGTCATTCTCAAATTCGAAAGTGGATGGAAGGTGGTTTACAAGCCAAGAGATTTATCCATCGGTTTGGCTTACAATAAGTTCTGTGCTTGGGTGAATGAGCGATTAAGTCCACAGCTAAAGATTTTAACAATTCTTCCCGGTGAGGAATATGGATGGATTGAGTATGCTGCGGGTACAACGTGCACGGAAGAAGCTGCACTTAGTCGCTATTACGAACGCGCAGGGATTTTACAGGGGATTACCTATTTACTAGACAGTACCGACTTTCATGCTGAGAATGTGATTGCTTCCGGAGAGCACCCACTATTAGTAGATTTTGAAACGCTACTGCAGCCTCGATTAACTTCCAATGATCGGAAAGCAAAAAACGATGCAGAAACCAAATCGAAAATTTTACTCGAATCTGTAATGCGTGCCGCCTTACTGCCAATGCATTGGCAATTTGCCGGAATTCCCAATGACTCCGTGAGTGGTTTTGGTAGTTTGAATGATATCGGAACGATGATCAAGACTTTGAAATGTCAAAATACCAATACAGATCGTATGGAGTTGGTACAAGTACCTTACGAACACCGGGTAGAATCAAACGTTCCAACCTACCACGGAGAGCACCGAAGAATTGGTGAATACCAAAAAGAATTCAAAGCCGGGTTTACCAAGTTTTACGATTTATTACTTGAGGAAAAGGATTTGATAAACAGTAGCGAAAGTCCGTTAAGGTTTTTTGAAAACTTAGAAGTCCGGTTCATTTTCCGAACTACACACATATACGATTCTATCTTAAAGAATT
>JBCCSR010000833.1:0-3371 GCA_039199865.1 Bacteroidota bacterium | reverse complement strand
AGCAATCCGATCTCCTCATCTAGATGGAGCAGAAGTCGCGTGGTTTGCTCCTTTGTGTAATGGTGATGATGAGTTCTTAGGTCGTCATGACATCCGATACAAAAGCGATTGGTCCAATACTTCCAACGTATTGTTGACCGCTGATCGGCTGGGCTATCGCAACATTTTATGTCCCTCTTCCTATCAAGTGGGGCAAGATACTTTGACTTTTGCCTCTGCAATTGCTCCGCTAACCTCACAGATAAATTTACTGGCCGCCATTCGTTGTGGGGAAGTACACCCACCAATGCTGGGAAGAGCTATCGCAACCCTCGATCATATCCTCAAAGGACGATTGACCATCAATATTATCTCATCTGATCTTCCTGGAACCCAACTCTCTTCTGCCGATAGATACCAACGTTCACGGGAGGTAATTGAAATTTTAAAGCAAGGTTGGACCCAGGATCACATCAATTTTAAAGGACAATTTTACAATATCCAATTGGATACCACTGATCCCGTAAAACCTTATCAGCAAAACGGAGGACCATTGTTGTATTTTGGTGGTTATTCTCCTCCTGCGGTCGATCTGTGCGCAGAACACTGCGATGTATATTTGATGTGGCCGGAGACCGAAAACCGCTTGCAGGAACTGATGCAAAATATGAGTGTAAAAGCAGCAGGCTACGGTAGAAAAGTAGATTTTGGTTTGAGGATTCATGTCATTGTTCGTGAAACGGAGGAAGAGGCAAGAGCCGCGGCGGGCAAGCTGATGTATTTTGTTGATGATGAAAAAGGAAAAGAGATTCGAGAAAGAGCGCTTGATGCTCATTCTTACGGTGTGGCCAGGCAGGCTGAAATGAGAGCCTTGGCCAGCGATGACGGATTTGCCGAACCCAATCTTTGGACGGGAATCGGTCGGGCGAGGTCTGGTTGTGGTGGAGCCATTGTGGGCAATCCGGATCAAGTGTTGAAAAAAATTCAGCGCTACATGGATATGGGAATTCGGGCTTTTATTTTTTCTGGATACCCTCATGCCAGTGAATGTAAATTGTTTGCCAATTATGTGTTGCCAAAATTAAAGACTTTTTCCATGCCCAAGGTTCAGGGAAGAATGCCTGTTGCCTCTCCTGTGACGCCACTAGGTGCGGGTATTCGCTCATAATTAAAATTCCCTCAATCCATGCTGGACTTAGGCATTGTCATCGTTTATTTTGTATCGATTTTTCTGGTAGCCATTGCGGGCAGGGTGAGCAAAGAGGCTACGGTTGAAGAATATTTTTTGAGTTCGAGAAACCTTCGTTGGCCTTCCATTGCCCTTTCCAGCATTGCTACCAATATCAATGGCTATCAGTTTCTGGGAATGATGGGTTCGGCTTATTTATACGGTTTGGCGCAAGCAAGTTTGGAGATCAATGCCGTTCAGGGTATTCTGATGGCGGCTTTTATTTTCGTTCCCCTCTTTCTAAAGGAACGCGTCATTACCGTAACACAGTACATTCAAAAACGATTGGGGAAGACAGTGGGGCTATTTTACAGTTTGGCCAATTTGCTCATTTTTTCTACCATCACTTTGGGGGCCGCTTTATTCTGGGGAGCTTATGCCGCCGATTTGGTCTTCGCCGATTATCTGGCTTTTATCAGCGAGGATCGCATCACCCGCATCACCGTGATCATTGTTGGTCTGGGTATTTTCTCTGCCATTTATACCTATTTGGGAGGTTTGAATGCCGTGGTGAAAACGGATATTATCCAATTCAGCATTTTATTATTTGGTGGTTTTGTCGTTTTGTTTGTGGCCGTCCATCACCTTGGGGGCTGGAGACAACTTTACGAAAAGACCCCTCAACTCATGCATCTTTATCTACCAGCAGATCATCCCCAATTGCCTTGGATACACATCTTTGGTTTGTTTTTACTCAACATCAATTACTGGTGTGCCAACCAAACCATCATGCAGCGATCATTGGCGGCTAAAAGCCTACGGCATGCCCAGATTGGTTTGATGACGGGTGGAGTGATGAAATACGTAATGGCTGTGTTGATTGTCATTCCGGGCATCGCTTTATTTGGCATCCTGGGAGAAAACGGTTTGTCGGAACCCGATATGGCCTTTCCCTATTTGGTCAAAAATTATTTGCCCACGGGGATCAAAGGCATCATCCTTTGCGCACTATTTGCCTCCTTGATGAGTACAGTAGATTCTACTTTTAACTCGCTGGCTACTTTATGGTCCATCGACATTTACAAAGGCTACATCAACAAAGAGGCCAATGATGCACAGGTCATCAGAGCGGGTAAGAATACCATTTTGGTCACCTTATTTACGGGAATTACCATGGGCTTGATATTGCTTTACGTCAAGTTTAACAATCCCCAAGCGGCATTTACCCATACCCTCAATGAGCTTCGCTATTACATCAATTGTGGCATTGTGGTGCTCATCTGTACCGCAGCATTTATGGTGACGCCCAATAGAAAAGTGACGTTACTGGGTTTTCTGAGTACCATTCCACTGCACCTCATTATCATTTGGCTGTTTCCCGATATGAATTATTTTGTCCGAGCCATGTGGGTCATTTTAATTGCGCTGACTTTCGTGATGCTCCTGAGTTCAAAAGATGGTTTCCGGAAGTGGGAAGACCTCATCCAATACGATTCTCCGAGAATCTTGAAATTGGGTAGCGTATTGGCTGCTTCCTTGGTATTGTTGCACATCGTATTTCATTAAAAAAATCCAGATTACGGTTGCCAGCGGAAAAGATACAACAAGGTGTTTTTGATTGTTTTTTCCTCCCCCAAAAAGACCAGCATTTATCGTAAAAGATGAAAAAGAAGCATTTTTTTAAATCTGTTGTTCCTGCTCTTGAGTGGATGGCAAGCTACTCGTTTGGTGGGTTTAAAAAAGATTTTGCGGCGGGTCTAAACGTTTCGGTCATTCTGGTGCCACAGGGCATGGCTTATGCTTTATTGGCGGGAGTACCCCCAATTTATGGATTGTATGCCGGACTATTGCCACTACTGATTTATGCCATCATGGGGACTTCCATGCATTTGTCCATTGGACCTGCGGCCATTTCTTCTTTGCTTTTGATGGAGGGCATTTCGCAGATTGCCGAACCGGAAACCGCTCCATTCATCCAATATGTTCTTTTGACGGGATTGTTGATTGGAGGAATTCAACTGCTTTTGGGTTTGGGGCGATTGGGGTTTTGGATGCGTTTTTTATCTCAACCCGTAGTCCTTGGTTTTACCTCTGCTGCTGCCATCATCATTGGAACAAGTCAATTGAAATATTTATTTGGATTTGACATTCCAAGGTTCTCCTCGGTGTGGGAAAACTGGGCCTACGTCTTCCAGCATTTCGACCAGTTTCACTGGTACACCTT
>JBCCSR010000832.1:0-3372 GCA_039199865.1 Bacteroidota bacterium | reverse complement strand
GTTATTTAGTCCTGTTAAATCTTCAAGGCTATTATTGGATTGAATCTTAATCGACATCATTGAGGTGATTTGACTCAATCCGTTCAAATTGGTAATGTCATTTGTTCCAAATAATATTCCTATCGTCACAGGTCCTTCGATCTCTGTACAGCCCGGATAGTTGGTCGGAAAATCATCAATCTCCTGTTGGCTAGTGAAGGTAATTCCATCTGCTAGGCAACCCTGTGCATTTAATTGAGGGATTCCCCAAAGTGTCAGTAAAAAGAGTAGGATTACATTTTTCATCAGATCGTTCATTTATATTTTTAGATATTTTTTGTCGTCTGTTACAAAAGTACCCCTAGTCCCTTGCCTTTGAAAGAACAAATTTTTAGATTTATACAGGATTTGATTCTTTTTTGTGGCTGATAATCAGTTTATTAACTAAATAATCATACAGAATTAATCGGCTCCCATCAGTGAAAAAAATTGTCTTTTTGTGAAATGAAACTCTTTAAAGTCTTACAAAAGCTTGATTCAAGGGAATTGACCCGATTTGGACAGTTCTTAGAGACGCCACTTTTCAATCGAAGAGCGGATGTAAAACAGTTATTTGAGTTGTGGTTGAAAGGGCAAAAACGGCAACAGGGACCTCCGGCTTTTTGGGCTCAACTTTTTCCCGATCGTCCTTTTTCGGCAAAAGACTGGAATTTACTGACTTCTCGTTTGTTTAAGCTCCTGGAAGAGTATTTGGCTTTGAACGAGATTCGGAAAAATGAAGCGCAAAAAAAGTTTTATTTGGCCAAAGCCTACCGAAAAATTCAGCAGGAACAATTGTTTAAGGCCGCTATTCGGGATGCAGGTAAAGCCTGGGAAAAACAAACTCTTCGAAATACAGATTACCTACGAGGGCAACACGATCTTTCCTTTGAGCAATACGAATACATCATCAGCATCAATCGCAAGGAGAAAACCAACCTGCAAGAAGTCAGCGATCATTTGGATGCCTATATTTTGGCCGCCAAACTGCGGCAAGCCTGTTATGCGCTTTCCCGAGAATCCATCAAACAGGAGGCTTACGAAATTGGTTTGTTGAATGAAGTCTTGCATTACATCAAGGCCCATCCCGCCTATCTCGATATTCCGGCGATTGCCATTTATTACTTTTGTTACCAAATGTTGGTGTCTGATGATCAGGCTTTCTTTTTTCGGCAGTTGCGGGAAGCGATCTCCAATTATCAGCATTACTTTCCTCCCTCTGAGATGCGTGATATTTATACTTTTGCCATCAATTATTCGATTCGGGAGCTCAACTCTGGTTCCACGGTATTTATTCGGGAGGCTTTCGAATTGTATGTCCTCATTCTCGAACAAGGTTATTTGTTGGAAGACGGGGTGATGCTGGAGAGTACCTTTAGCAATATTGTCACCTTGGCATCGAAGCTCGATAAATACGCTTGGGCCAGACAGTTCATTCATGACTATAAACAACATTTGAAGCCTGCTTTTCGAACACCCATTTTTCATTTTAGCTTGGGAAAATTGTTCTACGAGGAGGGACAGCTGGAAGAGAGTTTGAAGGAACTGGTCAAAGTCGAAACCAAAGCGTCTTTCCTATTGCTCGCGGCCCGGACCTTACAGCTAAAAATTTACTATGAGTTGAAAGAATTTGATCCCTTGGAAAGTTTGCTGGAAAGCCTCCGCGTTTATCTGCAAAGGAGTAAAAACCTTGCTTATCGTAGGGAGCATTACCACAATATTTTAATCTTTGCCCGCCAGCTTTTACAAATGCCCATCATGGGGCGCGCCGAACGAAAGCAGTTGTATGATCGCATTATGCATGCGGAGCATTTTGCGGAAAAAGAGTGGTTTTTAAAACAACTGCGTCTGTCTAAATACGATTTTCAATAGTCTCGCATCCGTATAAATACCTGTTTTAGAGGCCTTTTGACCATTTCTTGAAAATTGTCACTACCTTTATTGATAGATCATTGGTTGATGATCGCCAAATGAAAACAAACCCTCATGGAAAATAATGTCCAAAACCAAGAGGCCTATCCTGGTGACTTGCCCCAGCATCAATTGCATTGGATTCATTCCGTAGAACAGTACCTGGCAGAGCATCTCGCGGATTCCCAACTGACCATCCCCATCCTGGCAAAAACCTTCTCTCTGAGTGAACGACAGTTTCATCGTCGGATCAAAACCATCACCCTGATGACCCCAAATTTGTTGATTCGTAAGATGAGAATGGAAAAAGCCAAGCAATTGCTCAGCACGGGGGCCTGCACTACGGTTGCCGAAACGGCTAAGGCCGTAGGCTACAATCAAGCGGATTATTTCTCCCGTCTGTACCAAAGGTGGCATGGTCGTCGACCCTCAGATCATCTCCCTTAGACACTTGAATGGTTTTCATTCGGGGTGCAATGATCAACTGTTTTCCGGGGAAATCGAGTTTTGATCAGGGTTTATCGAACAAGTTTCTCTGCTTGCCGATTCTTCTTTAGCTTCCAGAAAAGCAAAGTTTTTTCATTTTGAAGTTTTTGGAATCTACTCACTTCTTTGTCAGAACAATCAACTACGATTTTGTTGCTTCGGATAAGCAAATACAACTTCGGTTTCGCTTGCTGCCCATGATTCATATTGGCAGTGAAAGCTATTATGAGCAGGTATTTCAACTCGCAACAGCCTGCGATGAAATTTTTTACGAAGGCTTGCGTTTGCCTTACGCTCGCCTCAACTGGGTACAGTACAAAAATGTAGCGGATAAGTTGGGTTTGGTTACCCAGCGAGAGCAATTCAAGTACAAACAATTGAAGGATAAACTGGTCCATGCTGACCTCGACCTAGTACAAAGTAAAAAGGCTTGGAAAGCACTTCGGCTTTATGAACAAATCAACTTGGCCTTGATCGATCCACTCCGATTCTTCATTTGGCATCAGGGCATCACCAGAGCTCGCCTGGCCGCTACTTACATGACCTCAGTAGAAGAGGCTAACTTAGCTTATGGCCCGGTTTCCGATGAGCAAGGGACAGCCGAAAATTTGGTCATGACCGAGCGGGAGCAGGTTGTACATCAACTGATTGAGCAGAAAGTAAGGCAGGAGGCCAGAAAAAAGAAGACCATCGGTATTCTTTACGGAGCCGCACATATGGATGCCTTTGCTCGATGTTTAATTGATCGTTTCAGGTATATTCCCTTGAGTGGTACCTTCACGAAGGTATTTGAAATAGGCTGAATGCTCCTTCCTACCTTCCCGTAAATTTCAAAGTTCAGCAAAGGAATGCCATTGATTTGACCGCTTTTCCGCATGGAATTTATATTTTGAGCATGACCTAACGAATGGTCTAATCCTTTTTAATAAAATCTCAACTTATATCCACCAAGCCATG
>JBCCSR010000831.1:0-3374 GCA_039199865.1 Bacteroidota bacterium | reverse complement strand
GTATTTGTCGGTTTCAAAATAGATATTGGTCAGTTTTTGAGTGAAAAAGAGCAACCGGAAATTGTCAAAGGCTATTTCTTTATCGACGATGTCTACGTCGAAGCATTTAGTAGCAATGCCATCGATTATGTCCCCAGTAGGTATTACCAAATCAAAGGCTCCGTTGCCTCAGTGATCATGGACAATATCTATTTTGAAACCGACAAATACGATCTCCTACCGGAATCTTTTGTCGAGCTGGATAAGTTGGTCAATATCATGAATAAAAACCCCGCTTTGACCATCGATATTCAAGGGCATACGGATGCGCAAGGTAGCGAAGTCCACAACCTATCGCTTTCGGAAAACAGAGCCAAAGCGGTCAATGATTATCTGGTCAATTCAGGAATTGCAGCGAGCAGATTGAGGGCTACTGGCTTTGGATTGAGCCGACCAGTTTCCGATAATCAATCCGATGAAGGTAGGCAAAAAAATCGCCGTGTGGAATTTGTTGTTAATGTCGATCCTGAATTGGAGTCCAGTAATGCGGTTTTGGGTCCGGAATACATTTATCGCTTTTCTGACGAAATCCCAGCAGACAAAAAAGCTCGGCAAAGTTTTATCGGAAAGTATCGTAAAGACTGGACTTGCCTAAATATCAGTCGCCCCGAAGCCAAGCCTGAGGAAGCCAGCATTTTATCCAAATGTCGACCAGTGGATGCGAAAAAACACCTCCTAAAGCGCATTCAAAATGAACAGGCCGTTTTCATCAATGAATATCCGGAGCATCCGCAAAACAGAGCTTTTTTCTCTAGCCTCCTACAAGACTTGTACGAGCAAGGATTTCATTATTTGGCCTTAGAAGGCCTCGATGGAAAAGATGAAGAGTTAACCCAAAGAAATTATCCAGTCATCAGTACTGGCTACTATGCGAAAGAACCCGTTTACGGGGATCTCATTCGCCAAGCCATGGCCATTGGCTTTGATTTTTTCATTTATGAGCCCAATGAAGACCAACACCGAAAAGCAATAAATATCCTGCGCAAAAAGCAGCAATTTGATGTTGAGAAAAGTCTAAAAATCTCCGCAAAAAACTGGGCCAGAGCGCTCAACCTTACCCGCCTTTACAAAACAGATCCATCCGCAAAAATTGTGGTCTTTAGCAGCAGGGCAAGCATTAAAGAAAAGGATTTTAATGGCGTCAGAAGTATGGCCTCCTGGTTCAAATCTTTTAGCCAAATTGATCCCCTGACCGTTGACCAAGCACGGATGACCGAAAAGTGTGAAGAGGAAGAGGAGGCCTTATACCGAGCAAGGGTCATCTCTGCCCCAACTGTTTTTATGAATCGGAAAAAAGGCTTTGTCCAAACGGAGATTGATCCACTGACGGATCAAAATCAAATCTACTACGACTTGCAGGTTTTCCATCCACCCAGTCGTTATGAGAAAGAGCGGCCGCACTGGCTCAAAATGAACGGTTATCGCCAAGCCTTTAGCTTCAATCCCGACAAACACGGAATGAGCTATCCTTGTCTGCTTATGGCGTACAAGCCGGGCGAAGATATCGACTTTGCCGTTCCCATGGATGCCATTGAATTGAAAAATGACAATGATCCCAAAGCCTTGATGTTGCCCAAGGGAACTTATACTTTGGTCATGAGAGATAAAAAACAAAACAAAAAACTCGACATTACGGTAGAATAGACTCAGTGCCATTTCCCCTGTTTAGTCAAAACTCCATTTTTTTTGTATTTTCGCCTTCATCAAGAAATCTTTGCCCTGATCAATCGGCTAGTTAGGTATTAGCAAACAATGGTCATCAACACCATTTCCAAACATTGCTTTCGCGAAAATTCAAAAAACATTTCTGCGATTCAGTTGCGTATCTAATGGTCCAATTGCTCAAATCAACATTTTCAATCATCTAATTGTAATCAAACCGATGGCAAAAAAGAAAAAAAACAAAAAAACCAGAGTAGCCTACTTCTGTATGGAATACGGGCTGGACAATTCTTTCAAATCCTATGCTGGTGGACTCGGTATTCTCGCCGGAGATTATCTGAAAGGAGCCAAAGATCTCAACTTACCGATGGTCGGAATTGGCCTGTTATGGAAGCAAGGGTATACTGACCAAAGGGTCGATGAGAAAGGAAAAGTCTATGACTGTTTTCAAAATTACAGCTACGATTTTTTGGAAGATACTGGAATAACCGTAAGTGTTGACATCTTCAAATCAGAGGTGCGTTGTAAAGTCTGGAAACTAGACGCCTTCGGAAATGTTCCCCTTTATTTGTTGGACACCAATTTACCCGACAACCCACACTCTTGGATTAGTGGACAACTCTACGGTTGGTTTGGAGAGGAAAGAGTCGCTCAAGAAATGGTTCTAGGAATTGGTGGAGTACGGGCCTTGCGTGCGCTGGGGATTAAAACGGATGTTTATCATTTTAATGAAGGCCATGCCTTATTTGCTGGTTTCGAATTGTTGCGAGAGAAGATGGACAAGGGGGCTTCTTTTGAAAAAGCATTGGCCAAATGCAAAGAGCAAATTGTTTTCACCACCCATACGCCGATCATCCAAGGCAACGAATCTCATCCCATTGAAAGATTGATGTACGTAGGTGCCAATCAAAACCTCACTTACAAGCAGTTGAAAAAATTGGGTGGAGCGCCCTTCAACATGACGGTTGGGGCATTGCGCATGTCCAGAATTTCCAATGCAGTCGCACAGTTGCACGGAGAGACCGCCAATAAAATGTGGGCCAATACGAAAAGGAAATCCAAAATCATTGCCATTACCAATTCCATCCATAAGGATACTTGGGTAGATCCGGCCATGATTGAAGCTGCCGAAAATAACCGTGGGATTTATGCGACCCACCTCAAAAACAAACGCAAACTCATTCGTTTTATCCAAAGAAAAAATGGAGTAAAACTAGATGAGAACAAATTAATCATTGGTTTTTCCAGAAGATCTGTTCCCTACAAACGTAGTGATTTGATTTTTTCAAACATGCGAGTCGTCGGACCAATGCTGCGTTCACAACGATTGCAAATCGTTTTCTCCGGTAAAGCTCACCCCAATGATGATCGCGGTAAAGCCATTGTTGAACGTTTATACGCCATGAGTAAAAAGTATCCCAATGCAGTGGTCTTCCTACAGAGTTATGACATGGAAGTTGGGGCCTTGCTCACTAGAGGATCGGACGTATGGCTCAATAATCCGCGGAGACCCAAAGAAGCCAGTGGAACCTCCGGTATGAAAGCAGCAATGAACGGAGTCCTCAACCTGAGTACCCTCGACGGTTGGTGGCCCGAAGCTTGTGAACACGGCGTTAATGGCTGGCAATTTGGAGACGCTTTTGAAAGTGAGGACGAAGCAGTTGTCGATGTCG
>JBCCSR010000830.1:0-3375 GCA_039199865.1 Bacteroidota bacterium | reverse complement strand
TACTTTTTGCCGGAGAAGGATGCTTCCAGAAAAATCGCTGAGAGTAGCGATCAAGTCTTGGTCACCAATAAAGTCAACCTGGATCGCTTGAATCTCTTGATTGTAGTACATTTTTAGCTGCAAATCTGCCAAATCATTGGTACTTACACTTAGGTCACAACCCAGAGGATTCTCTCCAATCTCAATGGTAGAACCAGGCGTTAGGTCTTTATCTACCAAACCAGGATAGTCTGCAAAGTATTTGTAAGCCCTAAAATTTGCGTTATTGTTGATATTCTGGCCCTGAGTAGCCGGAAAATCTCCAAACAATGGAATCACGTATTCCCAAACCACTTGACGATTTTCATCGATTTCGAAAATGGTACCGGGAGAACCCGAATTGACCAGCGTATGTTGCTCTGGTAATCTTTGCGCATTGGATAAAAATGGAGAATAAAAATTTTCTCCCACTTGATTACCATATTCGGTGGTCGTCTCCACCGGGCCGAAGGCTTGATTGGATTCAACGAGGTAGTTGAAACCAGATAGAGGAGGGGCTAGAATTTCGACCGTAGAAAAATCGGGACCCGGACGACCGTTCCCATTATTAAAAAGGATAATTTTCCCCAAATTTTGTGGATCATCGGTAATCCATTGGGTACCGTGTTGACCAAATAATTGTTGATCACCGACGGTTCCTCGTTGATAGGAGGCCGCATTTCCCCAACGGTATAAGAGATCGCCCCCCATTCCTGCCTGTCCACCGGTGTGTCCAGCGGCTTCTTCGGTAGTGGTACTGTGATCGATGATCCAGATTTCATCGGAGTTGCGGGTACTAATCAAAATTTGGTCAAGTGTCGGGTTGTAATCAATGGCGTTAAAATGATTCCAGTCGCGAGACGCATTGGAATTGGAACTATTGATATCCGGCAAATTGATGTCGAACAATTCGGGATGATCCGCCACGACACCATAATTAAGTTGGGTAGAATCGAAATCCTGAATATAATGATCTTTGATGTTCCACTCCCAAACGATATTGGCACCATCGCTGCCGATTGGTTCTAGTTCTAAAATACGTTCTGACCACATAAAGCCTTGCTCTGCGATCTCGTTGGGGTCTCTACCCAGTTCAATAATTTCGTCGGAAAATACCAATTCCCAAGAAAGGGTGAGGATGTTGCCATTGGGTAAGTAGACGGCATCGTGGTGTGACAATTGAGTATCTGTGTTGAGTTCCCAAGACCAAACCGTATTGTTGTCCCAATCGACCAACTCCAATCCACCAGCATTGCTCGCGGAGGTGAAGGGACCGGTTGGACTTATTTTATACGTGCGTAGCATCAAACCATTTTCTAAAAAATAGGCAGATAATCCGGGTCTAGTACCTCGATCCCATTCGTTGATCAGTTGTCCGCAGTGATCAACCAAATAAGCTTTGGTTCCACTAAATGGAGAGAAAAAAGTGTAGCCTTCGAGGCTACCTTCCTCCGTTTGAGTTACCCCTACTGTTTGTGAATAGGTCAGCTGAGTAATGAAACATATGAAAAAGATCAGTAGACATCGGTGGCGCATCGGGAGTCAATTTAGATGATAAATGTAACTCAAGATAGTTCTAATTTCCTGGAATTGTGGAGGGGGCATCTGGAAAAACTGGAATTGAGCAGTTGGCGACTCTTTTTGATCCAATTCACCTTTTGGCGA
This sequence comes from Bacteroidota bacterium, assembly GCA_039199865.1. Classification (GTDB taxonomy): domain Bacteria; phylum Bacteroidota; class Bacteroidia; order Chitinophagales; family Saprospiraceae; genus JALZUU01. The sequence continues at coordinate 1,692 of JBCCSR010000830.1, read as the reverse complement.
CCAAAAGTTTTGCTGTTGCTCCGTGGGCAGTGAGCCAGCAGATCTCCACTTTAGCGCAACTCCTATTGAATGGATATTCTGGGGTGCTCACGGATCACTGCGTAGAGTGTTAATCCGATTGGTAAGCTGCCGGCGCAATAGTTTTCGAACCCATTGGTCTATTTTTCGATTGTAATTGACACTTGTACTTTTTTTTTGATGGGCTTTGACTTTGATCAACTGGACTGCTCGGCAATCGAATTGCTTGATGAATGTCTTGAGCAAATCATGGTTGTTTAAAGCTTGACCAGCTTTGTTTTGGAAATTGCTATCCAAAAGTTTTTTCTTTCTGTTTGGAATGTTAACGACGTACTGGCTATCCGAATAAATCTGCATGGTCTTGTACTGAACATTTTGAGTATGAACATACTCGATGGCCTTGATGACGGCTGTCAACTCCATTCGATTGTGTGTCGTTTGTTCAACCCAATCAGAGATGATTAGTTCCCTGTCTTCTATTAATAGGAGGGCACCCCATACTCCCAGCCTAGACTCAACGTGACAGCTGCCATCGGTAAATATGCGTAGGGCTTCAGCTTGCTTCATCTGCTTTTTCTTTCATCTCAATAAATCGCTGGTAGCTCCGCTGGACATATTTTTGAGCTCCTTCTTTTTGCCGAAAGGCCCACATTTCTATGGCATCTTCTCCCACCAAATACCGCAATCGATCAGAGGCATCTTCAGCGGCTTGGCTAATGACTTTGGCTACTGTTGAGGGATCGGGCAAGTTGGGCCTTTTTTGATCTCTTACTGCCCGATTGGCTTTGACCCATTGATCATAGGCCTCAACGTTTTCATCTTCGGTCCAGGTAATTGAGCTGGTTTGAAAGTTGGTTTTAAAACCACCAGGCTCAATGAGTTTGACACTAATGTTGAACGGCTTGAGCTCGTAGTAAAGTGCTTCCGTAAATCCTTCCACCGCCCATTTACTAGAAATGTACAAGGAGGCCAAAGGATAGGAGGCCAAGCCTGCAATTGACGAAATGTTGATAAAGCTACCCTGCTGCCGCGCTCTGAAATGAGGCAACCAAAGTTTACACATCATCATCAACCCTTTGACATTTACTGCCAGTTGGCGATCAATTTGTTCCTCAGTGGCCAACTCAAAAGCACCATAACATCCGAATCCAGCGTTATTGATGACTACATCAATGTGGCCAAAATCTTTTAGAATATTGGCTTTTGCTTTTTCGATACTTTGCCGTTGAGTAACATCCAATTTATAGATCTGAATATTTTCGGTTTGATTGAGCGTTCCTGCTTTTTGGGGATCGCGCATCGTTGCGGCCACCCGCCAATTTCGTTGTGCAAGGTGTAGGGCCGCCAATCGACCGATTCCTGAATTCGAGCCAGTAATGAGTACATTTCTTTTCATATAAATGACTTTCGGGCAAAGGTACGGAATGGAATACCAAATAGGGCATGATGGGAGAAGCGAGTCAATTGGAGAGAATTGAGGGGTAGATATAGATGGGGGCTTGGGTGGGAATCCCGCCCTCAAGGTATGGCCCAAAACCATCCTCCTCGACAATGTCTGTATCATGCACTACATTGTCACCCAAACCTAGTACATTTCTTACCGCTAGTTGAGGGGTTTTCTTTGATTCTGCTCAATCGTGGATCCAGAAATTCAACAGAAACTATTACTTAGAC
>JBCCSR010000829.1:0-3376 GCA_039199865.1 Bacteroidota bacterium | reverse complement strand
GTAAAATCGCAAGCCGCCTCATACAGATTCCCGAGGTAGTAACTTTTAAAAACGAGTTTCACCCCAAATATGGATACGGAGCAACGGAAGTCATTTTTTCTTAGCAACTGAACCAACCTCTTTAACCGCCTCGGGCTTTCGCGCATCAGGTCGTCGGCTAACCTCCGTATTTCCACCGATGTGATCTTCAATCAAATAATGATTGCGCTCATTAGAGTTGCGAGCCACCAACTCCGCTAAAAACCCCGCAAGAAAAAGTTGGGTCCCCATAATCATGGCCGTCAATGCAACGTAAAACCAGGAAATATCCGCGATGTTCTTAGCGGCCAAGCCCATGTAAACATGATAAAGCTTATTGCCCCCAATATAAAGAAATAGCAAAAAACCAATGCCAAACATAAGGGTCCCCAGGGTCCCCATGAAATGCATTGGACGCTTACCAAATCGACCAATAAAAGTGATGGACAATAAGTCTAGTGGCCCATTGATGAATCGCCAAATGCCAAATTTGGTGACACCAAATTTACGCGCTTGATGCACGACCACTTTTTCACCAATCTTGTTAAAACCAGCCCATTTGGCAATGACCGGAATGTATCGATGCATTTCTCCATACACTTCAATGCTCTTGACAACAGCACTCTTATAGGCTTTCAAACCGCAATTAAAATCATGCAATTGGATGCCACTAATCAACCGAGTTGCTGCATTGTAAAATTTAGTAGGAATCGTTTTAGTGAGTGGATCGTAGCGTTTTTTCTTCCAACCCGAGACCAAATCGTAGCCCTCTTCGGTGATCATACGATACAACTCCGGAATTTCATCGGGACTATCTTGCAGATCTGCATCCATGGTGATGACCACATTGCCTCGACTGGTCTCAAAACCAACATTCAAGCCCGCTGATTTCCCGTAATTTCTACGAAATTTAATGGCTCGCACCGAAGGATTGACTTGTACCAGAGATTCGATGACGGACCAAGATTTGTCCTTACTCCCATCGTCGATGAATAAGATCTCATAGGAAAAGCCGTTGGCTTCCATGACCTTACGAATCCAGGCTTCTAACTCCCGGAGTGATTCTTCTTCATTGAATAAGGGTACAACAACAGAGATATCCATAAACGAGGGTATTAAAATCAAAGGGCAATCACTTCCTTGAAATACGAAGTGAAGATACAAAGGTTTCGCTTATTTGTTGCGACCAATTCCCGCTACTAATAACGATAAGAGAAAGCCACTAATTGTACTGAAGGCAAAGGAGAAAAATACTGTGGAAAAAGAATAGGATAAGTCCCCTTTTTTCATTTCCTCTAGCATGGCCTGACTTTGTTCATCGCCCCTACCTTCTAAGAAAGCTTCCATCATTGACTTTTGCAGTTCGATCAAGCCAGGATCAATATAATTGAACATCACATAGCTAAAAACGTAATAAAAAATATTGGCCAGCAAAAATACTTTAAAGGAAATACTTAGGGCTGTTCTAAAGTCTAAGCCTCCCTCCGCCTCTCTTGCTTTAAATACCGCCAGGAACATTCCGATTAAATAAAATAGAAAGGAGCTGTAGTAGACCCAGCCACTCAGCATGATTTTGGGATCAATGAGGTAGAAAATGACTGAATAAGTAATCGTGGCAATACCAGCAAAGATACCGTAGATATGTGCTCTGTTTGAATTCATGGTTAAAATTAGCAATCAGTAAATCGATAAAGCACCTTCCTGGTAGGGCGCTCAATCATCAGTAGGGTTAAATTCCAACGGCGAACGAAAGAAAACCGTTCGCCGTTTAAATTAGAGTCCTGTTGTAGCCATCGTTTGATCTTGGCTAAGCCATTGGGTGCTCCTCTTTCATCACTGCCCCCGCAATTGCAGAAACGATTAGGCCAAAGATCATCAACACAACGAAGTTGACAAAGGCGCTGACTCCTGGGGTAGTCATCATTTCGATGTAAGGCATGGTTGCCTGAATTTGTTCTTCAGATGCATTCTGTGCTTCCAATTGCTCCATCTGCAAAGCCCTGATGTCTTCAACGATTCCAGGATCAATAATGGCCATGAAGACGTAAGTCCAAACGGAGACCACCAATGCCATAAACACCATTGTCAATACGCCCATGGCAATGCCGCGTCCAGTAGCAATGAACCCTCCCAATTCCTTTTCTTTGTGAAATTTAATGGCCATTACTAACACAGTAGCTAACATTCCATAAACTATGAGGGTCGTGATAATACCCATTGCGGCACTAGAGGCTTCCTTTACGTCAGAAAGCCCCAAAACATATAACATTAGGTTGATCAGTACATAGACCAAACCACCAATTAAGCCGTACCTAAGCGCAGTGGGCATCATTTTTACATCTTGAGGATCGATGTAGTCATTATCCAAAGTCGTCATAAAATTTTGATTTTGTTGTTGGTAAAGAAGATTTAGGAACTAGCTCTATGAAGTAATCCTCTAATATGACGGAAATTCTTTAAAAAAAAGAAAAAAATCGACTGAATTCGGGAATTGTCCTATAGATACAAGTTCGTCCCTAACCTACGACTTAGCATTTCGACTCAGTACTCCATTGTTGATTATGGCCATCACTTTTCCAAGAAATTCCTGGCCAATAAAGGGAGAGTTTTTTGATCTTGAACGGATGTCTTTTTCGTGATAAATCCACTTTTGTTTGGGGTGAAATAGGGTTAGATTGGCATCCGCTCCTTCAGCGATTTCGGGCAACGGAAGCCCCAAAATGTCCCGAGATCGGAGGGCCAATAGGCGAACGAGGTCTTCATGACTGAGCTGATCACTCAGATGGGTGTTACAAAGGGCATAAAGAGTTTCCATACCAATAGCTCCAAATTTTGCGTAAGGAAATTCCAAGTCTTTCGCCTCTTTTTCCCAGGGCATATGATTGGATGCAATAAAATCGATGGTACCATCTTTTAGTCCCTCTAGTAGGGCATCAATATCTTCCTTTTCCCTCAAAGGAGGCAATACCTTGTAATGCGTATCAAAATGACTTAGGGCTTCATCGGAAGCCACCAGGTTCATAATCGCTACCGAAGCGGTGATCGCCAATCCCTTGGCCTTGGCGGTACGCAATAAATCGACCGCTCCACGGGTAGATACATTGGCCACGTGTAAGCGCGATTCGGTATATTCCAGTAAATAGATGTCTCTTTGTAGCATCAATTCCTCGGCAATGGCCGGAATCCCTCGCATCCCAAGGGAAGTACTCGTCCTGCCCTCGTGCATTTGTGCTCCAGCAGAAAGGGAGTGGTCATCTGGATGATTCATGATCAGTCCGTCAAAGGCCTTCACATACTGCAAAGCCCGCATCATCACCCCCCCGTTTTGAAGGGATTTTTTACCATCGGAAAAAGCAAT
>JBCCSR010000828.1:0-3380 GCA_039199865.1 Bacteroidota bacterium | reverse complement strand
CGATACGCTATAGTGCTAATCAAATAGATGCAACCACTCAAAATGACAGCAAAAAAGTTGATTTTTCTCTTTGTAATCGTGTTTTTGCCCCAAACGGGACTGGCTCAAGAAAAGCAGTGGATGCATGCATTATCACTAGGGATAGAAACTTCACTGTATCGTTCGAGCGTTACCAATCCAGTATTTACTGTCCCCCCTTATCAAGTCAGTGTCAACTATGAATTGGGGTGGAATGTGAGATTTCGCTTGAATTCTACTTTCTATCTAGAGGGAGGAATCTTATTTTTAAGACGTAAAAATGAAAATGCTTCTTCTTTTGACCCTTGCTATCCGAGAATGGTAGCAACTCCTTGTCCTGATATATTGATTGCTACTCGAAATAAGAATTACCACTTAGCTGAATTGCCTTTGAATTTGCTTGTGGAGCGAAAGATAAGTCAGCAAATGGCTTTCTTTGGTTCAGTGGGCATTAGCAACTATCTTAACCTATTTACCACCTACAAAACAGGGGACATCAGTGAAAGGGTAAATGATATGAACTATTATGGCTATTCTTTCAATGCTGCTTTGGGCCTCAATTACCTGCTTCATGAAAAGTGGATTCTAACCATGGAGATGAACGCCAGAATTTTTGAAAGCTATCGGCAAGAGGAAATTTTATTCGGTAACGGTGATCAATTCGATCCGCTTTGGGCAGATAATTTGAATTTATTACTGGGTGTAAAACGCTTATTTTGATTTCAAACATTCCTGGTTAATCCCCAAAACATATTTGCGAACTACTTCAATCTCTACCGCTGTTTCGGCACCAAGAAAGCCTTTAATGTCTTGATCGGATAAACGAAGCTGGTATTGCTCCGTCAGCTTTTGGGCTACGGGCAAATACGACCAGTGCCATTTTTCTTCATTGTATCCATGGGGACGCTCTGGGCCTTTTGGGGTGTAAGTTTGGCAAAATCCATACTTTGGGGCATTTTTTACCAGCCATTCATATTCCTTTAAGCCCTTGCCTTTTTCAAAATAAGCATTGGTGAAACTATTGAGATCAATGTCGGTTCCCCAATGATGGCGGGAAGTACCGGGCATGGAACTGTATTCCAAAATTTTGAGTGCGCGTGCTTTGGGATCGGGAGTGGTTTTGGCCAAATTTTGCCCATCGCTAGTCAAACGTTTTCCAGTCCATTTTCCTTCCCAAATGATTTTTTGAGCAGCAAAGGGGCGGGTGGCAGATTTGATGGTCAACGAAATGCCGTCGGCCGCCGCCGCAGTATGCATTTCTTGAAACGCCTGGTACGCTGCTTTGTGCAAATACATTCCATTGCGCGAGGCGTATTTTCTGGCAATGACCACAAAGTTGGGATGCTGGCTAGGCTTGATTTTCCCCATCAAGTCTTCCATTCGGATGCTGCTATCGATGGTGATTTCCATAGTTGGAGTGGTATTGGCGACTGGGGTGTTGGGCAATGCACTCAAACTGGCTTGTGTTTTCGGGGTTTCTTCTTTGACCTGGTTAGGAGAGCAACTGACCAAACAAAACAAACTGGCCAAAACGATTCCTCCAAAAATAAATTGTTTCCTCATAGGATAAAAATCAGTATTTGAATTCAATTTGCTGATATGGAAAACCAAACAAACACTTTTCCTTGATTAAGCCCGCAATTTTTTGTGGAACCATCTTCTCCCAGCCCTCCTCATCGGTTTGCAACATTTTGAGTACTTCTTTGGAATAAATGTGTAGGATATCAGGATTGTAGGTTTTTACGTCAACGATTTGTTCGCTGTCTAGTAGGTGCCGATACAAAAACTTGATTCCCTCTGGAACGGGAAGGTTATCCGTTTTCATTAATTCCTCACTGCCTTCTTGCATCATTGGATACACATACATTTTGACGTTCCGGGTAAACAACTCACCAAATGCAGCCAGTAATCGACCATCCCGATTGTCATAGTATTTGTCACTAACAATGTCCAGTACCTGACGGACACCCAGTACCAAACCGAGTTTCTGGATTTTGTAATCCGACAAATAGCGAATCAATCTTTGGTGGGCCTCGCAGTTAGAAACCACTACGGTTTGATTCATGGCACACAACAACTCTGCCCGATCGAGAAAGTCTTTTTCATTCAATTCTCCATCCATCATCAAATTGTCCAAAGTAATCTCCGTGAGTAAATAAGATTTTCGGGCATCTACCTCTGGTTCATTCCGAAATTGTTCCCAGGAGGATCTAATGATATCTTGATTAACCAAGGTTACCGGACGGAAACTCCCACGGACAACCAGTAAATGTTTTCTATACAAAAACTCTGAAGCGTGGATGGGTTGTCCATCGGCAGAGAACATCGCGACATCACTCAAACCGTGTTTGACGAGCATCAGGCACAACCATCGATTGTCCAAGCCGGGAAAATCTGGGCCAGAAATGCGCAAAAGATCAATGGTGACTCGACCATGCAGATTGTCCATCAAAGATTGAATCATGGTCTCTGGATCGTCATGGTAATGATAACAGGCGTACAACAGATTGACCCCTAAAACACCAATCGCCTGCTGTTGAAGTTGGTTGTCATTGTCTAGCATATTGACGTGTAGAACGATATCATTGGTATCGCCACCAGGCGTCAGTTGAAAGCGGATACCCAACCAGCCATTGCCTTTGATGGTCCGAGAATAGTTGAGGGCAGCAATGGTGTCGGCAAAGACAAAGAAATTGGTATCTGGACGTTCATTGGCCAGGCGATTTTGCATCAACTCATACTCGTGATCCAGCATTTTGTACAGTCGGGATTCACATACATAACGTCCACTTGCTTCCGTACCATAAATTTTGTCGGAGTATACTTTATCGTAGGCCGACATGGTCTTTGCAATTGTCCCAGCGGCAGCCCCAACCTGGAAAAAATATCGAGCGACTTCCTGGCCAGCACCGATTTCGGCGAAAGTACCATAAACGCTATCATCCAGATTAATTTCAAGGGCCTTTTGTTCGGTCTCCAGTGCTTGTCTTGCCATATCGTAATTTTGGAAGTAGTTTTATTGGTCAAATTTACAGAAAAAACGAAAATTCCCCTCCAAATCTGATGAATCCACCCCAATTTTCTGGGAACGGCTTCTATTATTGTCGGAGATGGGTTAAAGATTGTACAGTTGGGTCTAAAATCCTTAATTTTGTGGGGGCAGACGGTGAACGGATACGTAGCAATAGCTGTTGTATTGATCGTCTACCTCTATTCGTCTAAGACTCACTGTTATTTATTACTAAAGGTTGAGAAAAATGTTTCCAAAATACGATGTGATTGTAGTGGGCGCCGGGCACTCCGGATGTGAAGCGGCAGTAGCTGCGGCCAACTTGGGCTCAAAAGTGCTTTTGGCGACCATG
>JBCCSR010000827.1:0-3380 GCA_039199865.1 Bacteroidota bacterium | reverse complement strand
GAACAATCGAAATCTGGGTGGAACACTACCGGACTAGTGTAGCCAATATCCTTTGGTATACCTTCAACATTGCTGTAGCCATTTTCTTTTCCGAAAAAAAAGCGGCTCGTTTCAGTGCTTTTCTTTCGAGGGAAGTTCGTAACCCCTCATCATGAAATACGCTAGCCATTTGCCTTTTGATGGCTGCCACGTCATTTGGATCAGCCGGTAGACCTGCATCGGCAATCACTTCTGTCAGGGCACTGTTATGGCCATAAATTACCGTAGTCCCGCAAGCCATGGCTTCCAGTGGAGGCAAACCAAAACCCTCATAAAAAGAAACATAACAGAGGGCCAAAGCATGGGCATACAAAATGGGCAAATCTTCTTCGGCAATAAAGCCGGGAAAAAATATATTTTCATTGGCTGTCCATGCTTGTTTTTGAAAGTCCTCCATTTTCCAACCTGTTTTTCCACAAACGAAAAAAGCCATTTCCTCTGTTTCCGTCTCCGCCGATAAGTCGCTAAATGCTTTTAGCATGTTGATCAGGTTTTTCCGCGGCTCCAAAGTAGAAAGCGCCAGAAAGAATGGACGATTGGGAAGCCCATATTTTTTTAAGATGTTACGCAAGTGGGCTTGATCTGATTGAGGAAAAAACAAAGCCGCATCATAGCTTGGGTAAACCACATGAATTTGTGCTGCGGGCAGCGGATAAACTTGTAAAATATCTACCTTGGTCGCTTCAGATACCGCCAGTATATGGGCTTGCTTTTTTACAATCCAATCCATGCCGCTTTCGGTACGAGAGCGATTATCCGAGGTATGAAATTCGGGAAAGTGGAAATGAGACAAATCGTGAATGGTCACCAAAAAATTGCCTTCTACTCCTGCCAAATAGTGAACATTTTGCGGCAGGGGAATGTGGATCAAATCGTATTGGGCAAATACTTTTTTCAGTCGCTGAGCATCTCTCCAAGCCAACAATTGACGCAAATAATCCAGTAAAAATCGAATGGGCAAAGCGACATAGATCCTTTTACACCAGCGATAAACAAACGCTGGTAAAGCCTTACGAATGCTTGTTTTGACTTGGAGCAAGCGGACTTCAATTGGAGCTTGTTCCTTAATGGAAGCAATTTGTTTTTCTAAAGTGTTTACTTGCTGGGAGTGGCTATCCAACAACACAGAGGCCTTGCCCAAAGCGAAAGGTGATCTTCCTTGGACATAAAGATCAATCTCAAATTGAGACGGATTCAACGGATCGGCATATTGCAGAACATTCAACAGTGTAGTCAAATAGCGTTTGACGCCATCATTGCCCGGCATGAGCAATTTGTTGGCTTCAATCAAGATTCGATAAGTCGATTGCTGATCCTTTTTTTTCATGCACTTAGTCGTGTAAAAAGTACCTAGTTTGTTCAAACGCCAAGCTAGGTCTTACAAGTTATATTCCTTCACTTTTTCCAACTTTACCTTTCTTTGTTCCTCATCTAAATGTTTTAGGCAATGCGTGATGTAATGAATCAGTGCTTCTTTGATGGCCGTTGATTCATAGATGATTTGTCCTTGGTTCATGACTAGGATCCGATTGGCGAGTTTTTGTACTTTCCGAATATGATTGGAGACGAATAACACGGCTTTATCGGGTTGTTGCACATATGTTTTGAGGTATTCAAAACATTTGGTCTGAAACAAAGAATCACCGACGGCCAATGCTTCATCAATGATAAAAATATCTGGCTCCGTTGCTAAAGCGATAGAATACGCCAGACGAGCACGCATTCCAGAGGAGTAATTCCCCAGTGGCCGATCCAACTGTCCTTGAAGTTCTGAGAACGCTTCAATAAAATCTATTTTGTCTTCAATTTCTTTTTTGCTCATCCCATACATGGCTCCTTCCAGATAAATATTTTCCCTTCCGTTGAACAGCGGACGAAGGCCAACCCCAAGCGCGAATACCGCCGTGATTTTCTTTTCCGGGATTTTGTATACCACTCCATCGTCGGGATAATAGATGCCGGTAATGAGTCGCATTAAAGTTGTTTTTCCCGAACCGTTGGGTCCTACAATTCCAAGAATGTCGCCCGCAAAAAGATCAAAGCTGACATTGTCGATCGACCAAAATTCTTTCGGTCGCAAGGTTCTATTGTTTACTTTCCTACCGATGATGTCTCCACAGACATCCCGAACACCGTAATACAAATTGTATTTCAAATCCTTGGTGAATTTTTTATACAAATTTCGAACAGAAAGAATGGGATGGTTTTCAGCCACGGTATCAATACGCTAGTGGGTTAAAAAAATAAATCAATTGATCAATCGCTCAATCACTCGAGGTTCGGCAATGACAAAAATACGAACCGCAATCAGCAAAAGAAGAAAAGAAAAAAGAACACAGATGGCCCAAATACCAGGTTCATACCAACTACCCTTTGTCAATACATCTCGACTAAAGCCAATCAGATACGTTAAAGGATTGTAATGAATCAACTGACTCAAAAAACCCAATTGGATATCCGGAGCATAAACCACTGGGGTCAGAAACATCAGAAAGCTCATCGCCTGATCGGTAAAGATCGCCAAATCGTCGATCAGCACGCGAAAAATGGACACAATCAAACCAATGGCCAAACCCAAAATCAACAAAGGAAGTAAGGTCAAAGGAAACAAAAGCGCTAGCCAAGTAAATCGTACCCCGAACAATAAAAGGACAATGATATTGATGGCAAAGGGAATGACGAATCGAAGCGATTGGACGATCAGTTTTTCTACGATAAATGCTTCGTATGGAAAGCGAGCCAATAGTTTCATCTTGCCGCCCGATAAAAAAATGTTGCTCGTATTTTTGTACATTTCTATGAAAAAGCCCCAAATTGAGGTACTGAGTAGCACATAAGCCGGATAGGCAATTCCGGTGTCGCCCGGTTGAATGATTCCCGCGCCATTGAGGATGATCCAGATAATGGCTGAGACAATTGGGAGAATAAACAACCACAGCAAACCAATGTAAGACCGCTTAAATTCTTTGAGAAAAGAAAGTCGAACCAATTGCCGAATGAAATAGGAATAGTTACTGATGTTTTGGTATATTCTTAGCCAAGTACTTGCCCCTTTTTCTTTTCTGGACGAGTGCCACTCCCTGAGTTGAACCGGATTATTTGCATTTGATTTTTTCAAAGCTCAAGTATTGAAATGGGGATAAATATTGAGTATTGAATAAGGAACTTTGCTTATTCATTAAACAAAACAAAATTAACAAGATTTAGGAATAAGTTGAAGTCAATTTAGCTTGCAAATGACAGTTTCTCCGGATCATTTATTTGCTCTTTTAGTGAATCGTTAGGGTATTTGTTCCTTAGGGCGTTTTATTAAAACAAGCCTTTTTTGAATAAAAACCGAT
>JBCCSR010000826.1:0-3391 GCA_039199865.1 Bacteroidota bacterium | reverse complement strand
GCCGGTTGGGCGGTGGTCCTGCTGGCCTGACAGGTCCAGTGCACTCGGTTTTATTGGCAGTTGCTTGGTCAAACAACTCAACGACAAATCTCCGGGACTTAGATTGATGGTTGTAGATGATTTTTACAAAGACTACAAAGAGCCCAATTTGGATGGTAAAGCCATCCGGGAATGGGTGCACCGAGATATATTTCTGGAGATCTTTCAGAAGATGGCTCCGCAGGTTGACTTCGTCTTTCACTTGGGTGCCCGAACGGATACTACCTCGCAAGATCAAGCCATTTTTACGCAACTAAATCTTCATTATTCGCAAGCCATTTGGAAGCAGTGCGCAACGCATCACATTCCACTGGTTTATGCCTCAAGTGCGGCGACTTACGGAAATGGTCAACTGGGATATGAGGATAATCACGATATTGTAGCTCAACTCCAACCACTCAATCTTTACGGAGTTTCCAAAAATGATTTTGATCAATGGGCATTGCAACAAGAGGAGGCCCCACCCTTCTGGGCGGGTTTAAAGTTTTTCAATGTGTATGGTCCCAACGAATTGCACAAAAAGAGAATGGCCTCTGTCATTTTACATGCCTTCCATCAAATCAAGACTACGGGTCGAGTAAAACTATTCAAATCCCACCGAAAAACCATTCGGGACGGTGAGCAAAAACGAGATTTTGTCTACGTTAAAGACGTGGTTGATGTTTGTCATTTCCTTTTCCGTCAACAAGGGCAAAGTGGATTGTATAATGTGGGGACCGGACAGGCTCGAACGTTCTTGGATTTGGCAAACAGTGTTTTTCATGCGATGGAAAAAACACCAGAGATCGAATTCATCGATACCCCCAAAGACATCCGAAAGAATTACCAATATTTTACCCAGGCCAACATCAGTAAACTCCGCGAGGCGGGCTATAAAAATGAGTTCCACACCTTAGAGACGGGGGTCCAAGACTATGTACAAAACTACCTAATCACCAATCACATTTGGTAGGCGATGGCTGTTGTCTACTAAACGTCGTTTCGTTACTTCCTTTCTGTCACTTTTCGGGCAATTTGCAGCATTTCAGTAAATTCATGGTAGAAGAACCGTACTTTATTCAACCGAATGCCCAATTACGGGTTTATTCAAGGTAAGGATTTGTCCGTTTTCACTCAATATTAAAGGTTGAGACTTCCGTCAAATTTTTAATCATAAAACAACTTTGGTATGAAAAACTTTTTACTCTGCTTTTGTTTTTGTCTACTCAGTAGCTGGACGATTGGGCAAGTCTCCTATTCTCTGGAAATGCTGGATAACTGGGATGATGACTCCCTTCCTACCCATTCCTTCGGGACCTTCAACGATGTTTGGGGCTATGCTGCCGATGGAAGAGAATATGCCATCTTCGGTAGTTCTTCCTTTATCCATATTTTTGATGTAACTGAACCAACAGACATCGTCGAAGTGGCCAAAATATTTGCGGGACCTCCAACTACTTGGCGGGATTTCAAGACCTTTGGTGACCGACTCTATTGTAGCGTCGATGGCAATCCCGAAGGCATTTCTATTGTGGATTTGAGCCAACTTCCAGAATCTGCTACGCTGGTCAAACAACTCGCCGCAAATGTTGGTACATCGCACAATATATATATCGAAGAGGAATTTGGACGACTCTACGTTGTAGGAGGACCAGGAAGTGTAGCGGCTTATGATTTGAACAATGACCCCGACAATCCAGAGTGGTTGGGTGCCTTGGATCTGGCACAAACCTACATTCATGATATTTACGTAAGAGACAATATTGCCTATTGTTCAAGTGCCAACGAAGGCCTTTATATTTGGGACCTCACTGATTTTGACAATCCCGTTTTATTGGCCAGCCTTATTACCAATGGATACAACCATTCGAATTGGTTGTCAGATGATGGCCAAACCCTAATTGTTGCAGAAGAAGTACCTCTGGGCTTACCCCTGTTGAGTATTGATGTCAGTAATATGATGGACAATGACTTGGAAATCATTACCTCTTTTGAAATGCCAACCATCACTGATGCTGCAAGTTCTGGTAGTGTTACCCCCCACAACCCCTATGTGCTAGGAGATCTGCTTTTTGTCTCTTATTACGAAGATGGGCTCCATGTTTATGATTGGTCAGATCCCGCCAATCCCATTCGGGTCGCTACCTACGATTCCTATCCCGATAACGATGACGTGAATTCTGATCTCTATGGTTATAATGATTATTCGGGCAACTGGGGGGTGTATCCCTATCTTCCTTCCGGAAATATTTTAATTTCTGATATGGACAACGGATTGTTTGTTTTGAGGCTCAACGAGACAACGGTATCGACTCAAAACATTGAGGGGCTAGTACATCTCCATACCTTTCCCAATCCTGCAAGCGAGTATGTCAACGTTGCTTTTCATACGCATGAAGCCATGGACTTGACCTTACAACTGACCGATGTGAGCGGTAAAATTTTGACCCAAAGAAAAGTGCGCGCGAATGGAGCTTTTGAAGAGTCAATCGATTTGAGTTCTTTTAGTCAAGGCATGTATTTCCTCAATATTTCGGATGGAAACAGCTCGATGGTACGCAAGCTAACGAAAATATAAATGATCATTGGGGTTCGGTCGCTTCGGCGACCGCCAATTCATTCATCGCAGCATAATAAATCAAATACCAACCATCATCGTATTTGGCAAAACGGCGTTGCATTCCATAACGCCCACTGTGGTGTTTGATGTTTTCGATCATTAAGCCCTCCCCCATGCTCATGAATTCTCGGCTAAAAGCGCCATCCATATCATTGAAGGATTGATGAATGACCCAGCTGTCTTTTTCCCAGTGAAAAGGTTGATCCGAAAACACGTAGCTGCTATCTCTAGCGGGTATGCCCTCCAAAGGAAAAACGATGTGTTGAACTTGGAAAACGCTATCGCGATGAAATTGCTCGTAAAAGGTGTCAAAATCATTGCTGGCAGAAGAAGGAGAAGGAGCAATGACCGCACTGGTATCCTCACTGGCAATTGACCATTGTTGATTGCGAATGTACCAGGAAAAAAACAGGGTCGTCAATACCACTCCGAAAAAAAATCCTATTGCATATTTCATTGAATAGTAGATTGATTGACTCAAAATAAATGCTTCAGTTGAGTCATTGATTTTAAGCAGTAAACGTTAAAAGCATCTCTGTTCTCAGTTTGTTTGAGCCCAACGCAAATCTCCTAGGTCTTCCATTCCCGCTACTAAGATATAGCCTTCAATGCATTCATAGGTCAATTTGAATTGTTGGAAAAACTGATCCTTTTTCACATAACCACTACATTGTCCTAAAGTTACATCATAAACAAAGGGATCGATGAAAATATGACTTTTAAAGTCCAATTTTTTCCGGCCATAAGCTTTGT
>JBCCSR010000825.1:0-3395 GCA_039199865.1 Bacteroidota bacterium | reverse complement strand
TCTAAAATAAAGATTGTACCTTCTTTGTGGCTGAATTCTTAAATGGCCAGCGGAGAAAGAAAAAAGTATGCTTCGATTGGACAATGCATCAATTGTCCAATGGCTTATTATTATTTAGTCTAAATAACTTTGAATTCTTTCCATTTCAGCTTATATTGCACTCTGTCTACGGGCTGAAAAACAGCTATTTTATAATCGCTATTTTGCACCTATTTATTACGAACTCAGAGGCATGAAGCCCATCTCCATAATTCTAGCAGATGATCAGTATCTAATTCGGTTAGGACTAAGACATCTGCTCAATGGTTTTGATTCTTTTCGCATCGTTGGCGAAGCCTCTCATCCCGACGTTCTATTTGATGAAATCAAGCAAAAACAGCCCGATGTAGTCATCCTGGATCACATGCAGGCCATCGAAATCAACGCCGACCAGATTAATCGTTACAAGCAAGTCTCTCCTCGTACCAAGCTATTGGTCATTAGTGCAGATAATGATAAAAGCAGCATTTACAGTGTATTGGAAACTGGAATCAATAGCTTTTTGACCAAGGAATGTGATAAAGAAGAAATCATCAATGCCATCAATGCTACGGCAAAGGGAGAAAAGTTCTTTTGCGGTAAAGTACTGGATTTCTTACTGGAAAAATCATTTGCCCCAGATCCCGTCGAAACGGCCTCTTCCCTACTAACGGACCGACAAATTGAAATTGTTCGCATGGTCGCCAATGGTAAAATTGCCAAGGAGATTGCTAGTGAACTCAATTTAAGCACCCACACCGTTTACACCCATCGCAAGAATATTATGAAAAAGCTCAACATCAATTCTGCCTCAGAATTGGTCATTTACGCCGTCAAAAACGGAATGATGTAGAATAGCATGGATTTTGATTTACATTCCTTGAGAATACTAGACTTCCCTCCTGTTAAACGTCCACAAGACGGGGCATTGCCCAATCTTCTCGGGATTCCCTTGAGGAGAATGGTCAAGATACCGAACGCAAAAGCTAGAATTTCAGGGCTAAAACCCTACCGACTGAAGCTGGTATAATATTCGCAAAGTAGAAAGCGTTACTTTCAATGTCCAATTTTCAAACAATTGATTGTCAATTTGTTAATACAAACAATCAAATCTGTTACTTGAAATAAAACATTGAACAAATATGCCATTTATCTTGCAAATGAGGCAGATTTGCTATACCTTTTCATTTCGACTCAGTCGTCTTGACTAAATTGATTATGAGAAAACATTTTTGAAACACAAATTTATTTAAAATGAAAGCGACAAAATTCTTCACATTATTGCTGTTGCTCAGCCTAGTTCAGCTTGGTTTTAGTCAAACAAAACTTTATCTGGGCTTCGATGCCAACTGCATGGATCGCTACGAATATCACTACAACAACAATCCAACCGGCAATGCGCACATCGCTTATCACATCATTCTCAACGATAGGGAAAAAGTGGTCCTCGAAGTGGGTATTGAAAGTCGCATCAATCAGGCACGTCCAAAAGATGTCAAAACCTGTGGAAAATTCTCCATTAACGAGCGTATGGTTCGAAAAATCAACAATGGAGAGTCTCAATTATTTATCGTAAAGAAAAACGGTAATGGTTATAATGTTTCGGAGGTAGGCCGGGCCTCTTATGCGCAAATCTCCCCTGCCTCAATCAGTGTTTCCTCCAAAAACAGTCGCTTCGCCTACAAGTATTCGCAGCCAGCCAATGGCAAAAATATTGCAACGAATGGCTCTCAAGCCTCTGTTTATTTTGATGGTGTCATTTCCCACGATTGCCCCAAACAATATCAGTTTAACGAAGAACGGGTAAGAGGCGGACGCAATTATATGGAATGGGTGATGATCCCCGAAATTGGGATTGTACAAGAGAAAAAAGGATTCAATCAAACGGATGCTGAAAACAATGTCCTCAACCTCACCCACGTCAACGGTATTCCCGTCGATCGTTATCTTGATGATTTTTGTCGAAGCGTCGATTTGGATTTCTACAGCGGTAAGTTCTACGATGGCAGTGAAAGCAAAGATTTTGTAGTAGGCGGCGAAGTAGCCAGTGATGATAGCTGGGAAGACAATAATAACAATTCAACGGGTAGTGTAGTGACCAATCGCCCCAGACCCAATACGGGAACTGGCATCGGGACCACTACCGGCAGATGTGGTCATATCTATAAAGACCTGGATCGCAATCTCTACTATGATTTTAATACCGGACAGCCTGCCAATACTTCTTGTGGAGGTCTGACGTATCAAAATGGAGTGATGCTGGGAACTGGCATTCAGGTGGTAGAAACTTCGCCTTCGACTAGTCCTAACACAGGTAGCACTGTCGTCGTTACGGAGCCGGGTGCTCCAAGTACTCCTCCAGTCCGCACCAATTTCTGTAATGAAGAATCTCGATATGGTTATCACATCGTACAAAGGAATGAGACTCTATTTAGTATTGCCCGACTTTACGGTTTGAGTGTAGGACAAATTCGCTTGTGGAATGGATTGAGTGGTGATCGCATCTATCCTTGTGCCAAATTATTGACTGTCGATCCAAGAAGTAGCAAAGTCAATCCAACCAGTGTGGTCGTTTCGGAAAAAGGCGGCGAAGCATCTTATCACGTTGTCCGTAAAAACGAAACCCTTTACCAGTTGGCCAAGACCTATGGTTACACGGTGGATCGTTTTAGAGTGATGAATGGACTGAGCAAAACGGACATGATCTACGTTGGACAACGTTTGAAAGTAAGCGAATGCAATTGCCCAAATCCAAGAGCAGCAACTACCGATATCATTGCTTACGCTCCTGCTGCGGAAAACCAAGTTGTCGCCTACGAAACGGGAAGTGTTCCCACGGAATACAACATGGTCGGTACCGAAAGATTGGTTGCCGCAGGTACAGAAAGCCGAGTGGAGTATACTGATGGTAAAAAACGACGCTTCCACATCGTTAAAGAAGACGATAACATATTTCAAATTTCCAAAAAATACGGTATTGATGTTGCTCAGTTGCGGGCCATCAATGAGTTAGAGGAAAATGAGGTGATTATCCCCTACCAAAGGATTTACCTCGACTATTAATGGACGAGCTCCAAGATAAAAACAGCCTTCAAATGAGATTTGGAGGCTGTTTTTATTTGGGTTGTTCTAAAAACCAGCTTCCTCATTTTAATCCTTCATTTCTTTGCGATGTCGGGAATTTTAGGCTCCAATTATTGGCAAGATGATGGCCTTGATATTAACGAAGTACGAGCAACTAAAAAAATACATTTCCCAATATCCAATGATAAATCCTTATATTTGCCCCTCAAATTGAGATATTTATATGATAACCTTAGTTATATTTTTCTTCGTTTCTATTGTTTTTTCCTTTCTCTGGTCTGTCTGGGAAGCGG
>JBCCSR010000824.1:0-3395 GCA_039199865.1 Bacteroidota bacterium | reverse complement strand
TTTTTATCTCTGGAGAATAAAATAATTGAATCGACATAACTCAAAGCCAATTGGATGTCGGAACCTCTCCGCTGAAAAAATTGCTGTTCATAATATTCCAACTGTTGAATGCCTGCTTTGGTGATGGTATCACCGGGCTCACTTCCCAGGCAAATGCTCCCACTTGAAAAAACGAAAAGTAGGAGGTAGCTTTGTTTGATTACGAACAACAAGAAATGCTTCATGTGTTTGGGCCAATTTAAAAATGTTGAAGTTACGATTTGCCACAACAAATAAAAAAAATGGCTCCAAGGAATCTTTGGTACGAGAAGAAGGGATGAGAAAATAGACATTTTGTTTTCTCATCCCTTTGATGTGTTTTTTTTAATGGGCAAGATTAACCGTTTGCGATTACTGAATGAGCACTTTCTTGACTTCCACCTTTTTATCTTCGGTATGAATGGCTCTGAAAAGATAAAGTCCTGGGGTTAGGTCTGCAACGTTCATCGTGTGGGAGCCGTCGTGGTAATCCATGCGGCGAACCACTTGTCCGGTCGTGTTGATCAACTCAATTTCGTAGCCCTCCAAATCGCCTTCAATGTTTAGGAACGCATCAACTGGATTAGGGAAGAGCCGAAATGGGGTAGTGGAGTCCTTTGTATTGGTATTTATCTTTGGAACATCAATACCAACTGCCTCTGACTCGTTGGGCGCACAATCTGGTAGGACTTGTTCTACAAAATAATTGGAGCTACAATCCTCACAAAAAAGGCTCTTGAAAAAACAGGCGGCGCGACTCACTCGAAAATCTTCTCCGTCATTCCCGCGGTAGATACCGTGGAAGCCCATGGAGTCGACGGTTAACTCTGAACACACATTGTTGGCTAAAAGGTAGTTGTGGATGGTTCCAGAGCCAGAGTAAATGGGGCCACCAGGATAGCCAGGCCCCGTTCCAATGGGTGTTGTCTGATCCAATACACCGTGAAAGGCAATGCTGGGCACCATGTCTTCTGGATTGATGGCGTTGTCGAGGGTCATCCCCCAATTGTTGAAAATTCCCTGCAATTCAAAGGAGTTGGTCAGATTGTTGCCCGAAGTATTTAAAGGGCCCAATAATGCGGTAATGCCGGGCACTTCAGCTTCCCACTCTTCTTGACTAACGTAGATGGTGCTTAGAGAGGTAACAGATCCGGCGCTACTTCCGCCAATAAATAGCCAGTCGGTATCAATTCTTGCTTGATTGGCATTGGCAACAACAAAGCGCAAGGCAGCATTGGCATCCTGCTGGGCCCGATAAACGGCGAGAACTTGATCGCTAGGATCAGATTGGTCCCATCCTAAACGGTAGTTGATGGTTATCGCAACAAAACCGCGTTTGGCAAATTCCATACAATAATTGGTCATGCTCTCTTTGCTTCCACCTTTAAATCCACCTCCGTGGATCATCATAACGAAAGGGCGTTCTGCTAAAGGGTCTACTCCGAGTTTGGGAAAATAAACATCCATTTTTAAGTTCACCATATTGCCTTGCCAGTCCATTGCTCTTGCATATCTAATGTTGGTTCGAGAAAAAATTTCGGTTTCGCTAAAGTATTCTTCTTCGGTGAAGCGGTTGTCCGTCGTACAAAGTTGAGCCTGAGTGTTGTTGGGAGAGCATAGTAAAAAACTCAAGATCAATAGGATAATTGGGCATTTCATGTTTTTCTGATTTTGTAGAGATGATGGTATATGATAAATAGTATGGGTTGTTGTGATCAAGAATAACCAAGTCAACTAAGGAAAAGGCTTATTTGTTTAAAGGTTTTTGAGTTGTTGAGCACATGTGCTATGTTTTTTAAGACTTTCTTAAGCGTGGAAGGTTTAACGCGAGGCTAAAAAAAGTGAGGAAAGTTTTATTTTTTCTTTGCAGGACTTCAAACCACTCCCATTTCATACCTCATCGATCGGAAACAAGGAATTTTTTTTAAACGTTTGTCCGGTTTTGACGCACGCAAAGCAGGACTTAGGGCAACTGGATGCCAATAAGGATGAATGAGTCCGTCTTAAGCGAGATACAGGCTTAAAAAGCATCTCATAATTTATTATATTTGCTAAACAGCGAAACGACAAAACTTTAATCATCTTATCAATTTTAAACATGCAAAGTAAGCAACGCCTCCTTACCTTCCTATTTTGCTTACTCACCACTTTTAGTTTTGCCCAACTTCCTCCCGGTAGTACTGCCCCCAATTGGACGATGACCGATATCTCTGGAGTGACCCATACCCTTTATGATTATTTGGATGATGGAAAAACTGTCTTTCTCGACTTTTCTGCTACCCGGTGTGGACCTTGTTGGAATTACCACAATTCAGGAGCCCTAGAGAACCTCTACGAAATGTATGGTCCCGACGGAACGGATGAAGTCATGGTCATTATGATTGAAGCGGAGGCAGGATCTAACACCGCATGTTTGTATGGACCATCGGGTTGCAACAATACGACTTGGGGCAATTGGGTAGCGGGAACTACTTATCCAATCATTGACAATGCCGCTCAAAATGGACCCTACCAAATTGGTTATTTCCCTACCATTTATGGCATTTGTCTAGATTATATCGTGACGGAACTGGGGCAAGCACCAACGAGTAGTCTGTATAGTTTTTCCCAGTGCTGTTCGGGTACCGTATTTTTCTCAGTGGCCTCGGTGACGGATGAATCTTGTTTTGGTTATGCCGATGGTGCCATCGACCTCAATGTTTCGGGTTCGGTCATGCCCTTTACCTTTTTGTGGAATAACGGAGCGACTACCGAAGATATATCTGGATTGCCTCCGGGCGATTATCAATGTACCATTACCAATCCCAATGGAATTAGTGTTTCCACCGAGCCCATTACGGTCAGTGGACAAACGACTCCTCTAAATGCGTATTTGGTATCGACGAGCAATGGATCTTGCTTTGGTGCTGATGGTAGCATTGACATTAGTATGCAGCAATTTGATTGTAGTCATTTGGGAACCAACGAAGTGGTGCTGATGGTCTTTGACGAAAGTGGCAACAGCCATAGCAGTACTGCGATGATCAAAGTGATGGATGTGATTGTTCCAGTCGTCAATTGTCAGAACGATATTGAGGTGTTCAATTGTGATGGCTTGGTCAACTATGATTTGCCCGTCTTAAGCGATAATTGCCCTCTGGGTGATCTTGTCCTAGACAGTGGGATCGGTAGCGGAGGCATTTTCCCTTTAGGGGCAACCTTAGAGAGCTACAGCTATACCGACGCTGGGGGCAATACCGTAACTTGTAGCTTTACTGTTACCGTGAGCAATACTCTTGATGTTCAGCTTCAAGACTTTAATGATGTTTGTTTTGGCGATATGGATGGCTCGGCCCTCCTCCTAGCCGAAGGAGGAACGGCTCCTTACAAAAGGTAAG
>JBCCSR010000823.1:0-3400 GCA_039199865.1 Bacteroidota bacterium | reverse complement strand
CATCATCTCGCGGTACAATTCATTTTTGATTCGCTTACCTCTCTCACAGTGTTCTAGCTATGCCTCTATTTTCGAAAACATTGTTTTCTCCGCAGTGAGCTTGACTTTCGCAATCCTCTTTACGATGTTGATGTTGTACAAGTCGGGATTGATTAAGGTCACGGAGCGTTTCCGAAATATTGTCATGACCGCTACTGGAGCCATTATGTTGGTTTACTTGGCCTCTATGGTGCTCTACTTCTTTAGCATTGACATGCCATTCCTACACGATCAAAGTCCAATCGGGATCGGCATTAGCTTATTGATCGTTGGCGTCGCTTCAATGAAATTATTGGTTGATTTTGATAATTTCGAAAAGGGTGAACAGCTCAAAACGCCATCTTATATGGAATGGTATTTTGGTATGAGCTTGTTGTTCACTCTGATCTGGTTGTATCTAGAAATCTTGTGGTTATTGTCTAACTTCATGGGGAACGATTAAGATCAGCTCATTTCAAAGCAAATTCTGACAACCTTCGGGTTGCTATAACAAGGCGAGGGCTACGAATCAAACGATTCGTAGCCCTTGTCTTTTGATACTGCTAGGTGTTGTGTTGTATCGTAACTTAATTGCTTTATGGGACAATCAACCCGGATTATGCATCGGCAATAGCCAATATTTGGGGCTTGTTGGTGGAAGGCGTTTGTTCCGTATTGATGATGCTGATCGGTAAACTGATAAAGAAAGTAGTTCCTTTATTGAGTTCTGATTCAAACCAAATTTTTCCGTCGTATTTATCGACGATATTTTTACAAATGGTAAGACCAATTCCCGTGCCTTCGTATTGCTGCCGCTTGTTCAATTGATGGAATAAATTGAAAATCTTGTGCTCGTATTCCTTATTGATGCCAATGCCATTGTCTTTGACACTAATGAGAAACTGATTGTTTTCTACTACACCTTTGATTTCAACCAGCGGTTTTTCTTTGACAAATTTTAGCGCATTACCAATGAGGTTTTGGAAAATTTGTACCAGATGGATGCGACTCATCCTGATGGCAGGCAAGGTTTCCGGAAAATTGATTTCTGCCTCAGTACGAATGATTTTCTCTCTGAGGTTACAAGACACTTCATCCAAAATTTCGTGGAGATTGATCAACTCTTGTTCTGCAGCCTGTTCCGTTATTCTTGAATACTGTAGCAAATCTCCCAGAAGATTATTCATACGCTTTACGCCTTTAATTACAAAGCCCATGTATTCATTAGCCTCGGGATTGAATTCATGACCAAACCGTTTTTGAATGAGGCTAACAAAGCTGCCGATATTGCGAAGGGGTTCCTTCAAATCGTGAGCGGCCACATAAGCAAATTGTTTGAGTACTTCGTTGGATTCTTCTAGACGAATATTTTGCTCTTCAATTTCCTTATTTTTCTGCTTGAGCATTTTGTTGTTGTTGCCCTTCAAACGGATCATGGCAATCAAGAAAATGATCATACAAGAAAATAAAATAGAACTGGCCAAAAATAGAATTCGGTTTTGCCGAAGCATGAGACTCTGTATCTCTCGCTCACTCTTTTCTACATCAAACTTGAACTGCAATTCCGTCATGGTCTTGGTTTTTTCCTCATTTCGGATGTAATCATTGAGACTGATGTAGGTCTCCAATCGAGCCAAGGCCTTTCGGTGTTGCCCTTTTTTATCGTATATCTGATAGAGACTATAA
The DNA here is from genome assembly GCA_039199865.1 of Bacteroidota bacterium. Classification (GTDB taxonomy): domain Bacteria; phylum Bacteroidota; class Bacteroidia; order Chitinophagales; family Saprospiraceae; genus JALZUU01. The sequence goes on along the minus strand of JBCCSR010000823.1, from coordinate 1,696 downwards.
TTGTTTTTTTGACTGATCCCCTTGAAATCTTTCTTTTCAGAAATATTTAGACTTTGCAAAAACGCTTTTTCTGCCTTGTCAATATTGTCCAGCTTAATGTAAAGATTACCTAACTTATTGTGGAGTTGAGCGAGATCGGAGGTGGAAATGTATTCTTCCTCTTTGAAGCATTCGAAAAAATACTCTCTGGCCTCTTCATACATTTTTTTGTTGGTGTAGATATCTCCAATATTAATCAATCCACGTGCAATGGTATTTTTATTTCCAATGGATCGATAGATTTTGAGGGAAGCTTGTTGCTTCTCTAATGCTTGGTCATAATAACCATGATTGCTCAGTACATTAGCATAATCGTATAAGACATCAGCAGTCAAAACGGGATCATCCTGTTTTTGTGCCAACTGATAAGCCCTTTCGATACTTTCTAGGGCTGGCTTTTCATTTTGAATTTTGCTATGCGTTCGGCTGATGTTTTGTAAAGTGAGGATCACACCAGATTCGGATTTTCGCTCTTCTGCAATACTCAAAGATTTTAGATAGTATTCGAATGCCTGATCGTAATCACTTACTCTTTCATAGAGCGAACCAATGCCGTGATACGAATTTTCGAAAGTTTCTAGATCCCCCTCCTTTTCTGCCAATTCAATGGCTTTGAGGTGGTAATCTTTGGCAATTTTATATTTGCCCAATTTCTCGTGGACAATGGCCAAATCCGTATAGATGGTTAGAATTAGAATATTGTTTTTTAGATGGTTGGCCGTCTTGAGGGCCGATTGATAGGCCGTCAGGGCATTTTCCAGCTGATTGTTGTCTTCAAGCATGAAGCCCTTTTCCCGAAAAACATAGAATAAATCTTTCAACTGATTATCCTTGAGTGCATTGTCATGGGCAATAGCAATGTAGGCTAGGGCTAGATTTAAATTTTTGTGTGCATTAGCGTTGGCCAGTTTAATCAAAGACAAAAAACTTTGATCTTTGGTTTCCCTGGAGACGACTAGCTTGAGACTATCCATGTCGGTAGCCAAAGAAATGTCTTGAGAAACTAAGAAAACTGTGACAAAAAGGAATTTTAGTATGTTTTGGATGGACACTGTGTTTTTTTTATTGTGACTTTAATAGGGTCTTCAATTGATTGGTTATTCGTAGCACAGTCATGAGAAAGGGTAAAAGAAAACGAATTAGGATAGCTTTATCACTAATTCGTTTTCGATGGTGGGGAAGTGCTTGATGCAGTTCCCCCGATTAATTATCCTGCAGAATCTCCTCCACTAGTATTTTCATCTTGTCTACTTCTCCTCTTATCTGCTCCTCCTTTCAGGTTCAAAGCCTGTCGCTTATTCAGCTTAGACTTTGCTGGAAGAATGTTTTTTAGGTTTGCTAATCTTTTCATGTCATGGGATTTTAGATTTAAAAATTAATTAATATGGTGATAGAATTAAAATTCAATTCGGGAACCCATTGGGGAAGATTCTTATTGTGGGGAGAAATTCAAGGGAGGATGAATGTTTAATGAAATTGCAAATAATGTGCCAGAAAGTAGTGTTACAAAACAAGGGAAAATGACTAAGGAAATAGCGAAAATACTGTGTGAATAGCCTCTATACCTTGAAATAAGCTGAAATTATGGTGTCACAAAGGTATTGGATTCTTCATTTGATCTGTCTTTTTGACCATAAAATAAAATCTTGAATTTTTG